>CAIYSZ010000116.1 GCA_903928965.1 uncultured Pseudomonadota bacterium | reverse complement strand
GCTCTCAGTCCATCGCTTAATTCCATGTTCACCCCCTTGTTTGGTCACTAGAGAGTGAAACAGATTAGCGATGGACTTTCAAGTCATAAACTTAGGCAACCTTCTTTCGGGCTTGTTTAGGTTTTGTCGTGTACAGAGATCATTTTCTCAATTATGCAACGGCGATCAGCCTAGGCAGCAGCCACTTCCCGCCGCGCAAGCCGGGAGCCAGCCGCCCGCGGTAGCGCTGACCGGCTGCGAGGAAGCGATATTACAAACCGCTATCAGTCAATGCCGCACCGTAACCAACCGCTTTAACCGCTTTGAATTGGTTAACACCGAGTTTAACGATGTAGTGCCCTTGGTAGGCAATCTCATCACGGGACCCGTGTCGATTGCGGTGAATCTGGTGACTACGCTGCTAAAACCGATTTCCGGCTCCACTACCGAGGTGACAGCTCCCGCCGACGATGTCCTACGTTTGGCGGCGGTGAAATATGTTTCCGGCGTGAATGGAACACTAGCTCACAACGAGGAATATTACGCGCAATTGTATAACGCGGTCGGCGAGGCGTGCTCATCCGGACAACAGATATTCGGCGGCTTCAAGTACGAGAAAATCAACAATAACGCGGAGAAAAATTCTCAAGCCTCTAACATTAAATTCGTGGGCTTCGCGCCGTCGGCAGCAGCCGACGCGAACCAAAATCAGAACCCTCAACCCGCGCCTGAAGTTCCAAAAGCGGATTGAAACGCCTAGCACGTTAGCGCATCAGACACTGTCCCCTTGGGCGCAAGCCGTCCAAGGGGACGGTTCCAGCCACCGCCCTACCCTTCCCCTTCCACTACGCCGAAATGATAGCGGTAATCGGCGAATGCGCGGGTAATCACTTCCCTGGCTTCATCCTTGCCGTATACGTGCGTGATTTCGCTGTCGTTTTTTTCCTCGGGCAAGTGTTTGTAGGTTAAAAAATAATGTTTCAGGCGGTTGATATAGGACAGCGGGCAGTCCGACACGTCGCGCCATTGCCGGTAAAACTCGTCGCCTTTCATGACCGCGATGATTTTGTCGTCCGCCTCGCCGCCGTCCAGCATTCTGAACCCGCCGATGGGAATGGCTTGCACCAAAATATCGCCGTGGGTCACGGTGCGTTCACTGAGCACGCAGATATCCAGCGGATCGCCGTCGCCTCTGGGTACGTTTTTTCCGGATTTTAGCGCGGCGAATTCCGCCACCCGCTCGGCGCAATAACTGCGCGGTATAAAACCGTACAGAGTGGGGATCATGTTCGAGAATTTTTGCGGGCGGTCTATGCGTAAATAACCGCTGGATTTGTCGATTTCATATTTGACGGTGTCCGAGGGCACGATTTCAATAAAAGCAGTGACCTCCGAAGCGTCGTTACCAGGGTGTATGCCATGCCATGGATGGGCTTTATGTAAAAAATTCATCAAGCAATATAAAGTTGAAAGTGAAAAAATTTGCCAAACACCCCCGGCTCACAAGGCCTGTCACGCTTCATGAACGGTGTCATTTTTTTGTTGGGCGCTTGGCGTCTGGGTTCGCAAAACTAAGTAATAACATGAATATTGAAAGCCGCGAAAATATCAAAAAAACCTATTTTACTATTTTCAATGATTTGACTATGATATGGACTTAGTTTTTTTGCTAAAAATTTTTTACCGATAAACTCAATATTTTAAAGGAATATACATGGAACGCCGCAATTTTTTACGTTTGAGTGTTACCGCGGCCGCGGCCGCGCCCGCCATCGGTCATGCCGAAAGCTCGGCAAGCGGGCTGCCGGCGGGAGCCGATCTTTATTATACGAAGGAATCCGCGGGACGCTGGGCCGCTAAGACGGCTACCCATCTGCCGCTGATCGAAATTGAAGCGCGCGAGGGGGCCAACGTCACCGTCAAGATCACCACCGCGCATGAAATGAAAGCTTACGAGCATTATATCGTCAAGCATGCGCTGCTGGACAAGAATCTAAAGTTCATCGACGAGCGTTTATTCGACCCGGCCAAGGATCAATTGGCCAGTTCCCGCTTTCAGCTCAAAAATTACAGCGGCAAGTTGTACGCGGTCAGTATGTGCAATAAGCACGACGTGTGGGTCAGCGAGATTATTATTTAACTCCTAAATTTTCAGGCGGTAACCCACCCCGGATTCAGTCAGCAATATTTTAGGCTGGGTAGGTTCCGCCTCCAATTTCTGCCGCAATTGGCTCATGTAGATGCGCAAATAGTGCGCATTGTCTTGATAGGAAGGCCCCCATACTTCTTTTAAAATTTGCCGGTGCGTCAACACCTTGCCGGCGTGCTTGACCATGACGCTTAGCAAGCGGTATTGAATCGGGGTTAAATGCACTTCCTCGCCGTCCAGCCAAACCAGGCGGTTCAGTAAATCCACTTTAAGGTTTTCCACGCTGAAAATTTCCGCGTCGCCGTTGTCGGCCAGACGAGAACCGTGGCGCAAGGCCACCCGGATGCGCGCCATCAACTCGCCGAAACCGAACGGCTTCATCAGGTAATCGTCGGCCCCGGCGTCCAGGGCGTCGATTTTATGCTGTTCGCTGCTGCGCGCCGACAAGATAATGATCGGCACGTTCGACCAGGCGCGGATCGCCTTGATGACCGCCACGCCGTCCATGTCCGGCAAACCCAAATCCAGTATGATTAAATCCGGTTTGCGCACCCCGGCCTCTACCATGCCTTGCTTGCCGGTTTCCGCTTCAAATACGCTAAAGCCTTGCGTAGCCAAACTGGTGCGTAAAAAGCGCCGGATTGGCGGGTCGTCCTCGATAATGATAATCACCGGATAAGATTTTGCCATGACCTTCTCTGCCTAGCGTTCAGTTTTCAGCCAACACCGGCGGGGATTTGTCCAGCGGCAAGGTAAAAATAAATTCCGCGCCGCCGCCGCTACGGTTGCGCGCGATGATTTTTCCGCCGTGGGCCTCGACAATAGCCCGGCAAATGGCCAGCCCCAAGCCAACGCCGCTTTGCGCCGTTTCGTGCTTGGCTTGGTAAAATTTTTCAAACAAACGCTCCTCCAATCCCGGCGGTATGCCCGGCCCATGGTCGGCCACGCTGATTTCCACTTCTTTCGAGGCAGATTTAACCATAATTTCCAGCGGGCTGCCAGCCGGCGTATAACGCACCGCGTTTTCCAGCAAATTGATCAGTACTTGCTCTATCATAACCGAGTCAGCGTACAGCATAGGCATGCCCGGCGGCAGTTCCACCTTTAACGGCCGGTCCGCCAACTGATTTTGCACTAAGTTCATAACCGTGCCGATTATTTCTTCCACCGGATGCCATTGTTTGTTTAAATCCAGTATCCCGGAATCCAATTTGGCCATGTCCAGGATATTATTCACCAAACTGGCCATGCGCCGCGCTTCTTCCAGTATTGAGCGGCACAGGTCTAATTTGTCCGGCGGTTGCAAACGGCCTTCATCTTCGGTCAAGGCGCTGGCGGAGCCGATGATGGTGGCTAAGGGCGTTCTTAAATCATGCGAAATAGCGCTGAGAAGCGAATTCCGCAGCTGCTCGGCTTCAATTTGCGCATGCGTCAGCCGCGCTTGCTCCGTCATGTGTATGCGTCCCACGGCCTGGCCGATTTGCCGCAATATGGTTTCCAGCAATTTTT
This sequence comes from uncultured Pseudomonadota bacterium, assembly GCA_903928965.1. GTDB lineage: Bacteria > Pseudomonadota > Gammaproteobacteria > Methylococcales > Methylomonadaceae > Methylomonas. Next base: position 21,986 of record CAIYSZ010000116.1, on the reverse strand, counting down.
GTTGTTCAGGTAAAAACACCCGCCGCAGATTGACCGGCAGCAACGCCAAGACGCCGATCACTTTATCCTCGTCGCGCACCGGAAAATAGAGGGCCGCCGCTCCGGGCAAGGTATTGGTGCCTTGACCGGCCATTTCGCCATGGTCGAACACCCATTGCGCCACGGTCAAATCCGCGCCCAAAAGCGACTCAGGCAGCGGCTTTTGCTTGGCGTGGCAGACCCGGCCGTATGGGTTGGCGAACAGGATGACATTACGGCTGCCGAACTCGGTATACACATGCCGAACCGCGGTGCGCGCCACTTCCCGCACCGTTTGGCTGGCCGCCAAATCCTTGCTCATGGCGTACAACACCGCGGCGCGGCGCTCGCGGTGCGCCGCTACTTTGGCTTGCGAGCGGACATTGATCATTAAATTGCTGATGACCACCCCCACCACCAGCATGGCGATTAAGGTGATCAAAAATTGGCTGTCCGCCACCGAAAAACTGTAGTACGGTTCGACAAATAAAAAATCAAAAATGCCGACGCCCAAAACGGAAGTGACTATGGACGGGCCGCGTCCAAAACGCATGGCGACGTAAACCACGCCCAGCAAATACACCATCACCAGATTGGCCAAGGCCAAGCGCCCGAATACCGCGTAGGCGAACAAGGTACTGAGCAAGGTGACGATGACCGCCCATACATAGCCCAGGTAGCGGCGTTTGGCCTTGGCGGCCCCGCGCTGGCTCAACCCCGGCAAGGAACCGCGCTTGAACAAGGAGATTTCCGCGTTTTCATGCCGCGCCGCCGCGCCCTGCGGACTGCCGAGTAAATAGATGTTGATGTTGTGCGCGTGGCCGATCAACACATCCACCACCGAGCCGAACAGCCAACGCCGCCAGCCGCGCCGCGTCGGTTTACCCAACACGATTTTATTGATATTCCTTTCGCGGGCGAAACGGATAATCGCATCGCTGAGCTCCGGCGCGCTGATGGTGACGGTTTCAGCGCCCAATTGTTCGGCCAGGCGCAATATGCGCAATACGGCATCGCGTTTTTCCGCCGGCATGCGCTGTAATTGCGGCGTCTCCACATAGGCGACGATCCATTCCGCGCGCAAACTGACCGCCAAACGCTTGCCGGCGCGCACCAGACGCTCGGACAAGGGATTGGGGCCGATGCACACCAAAATGCGTTCGTTGACCTGCCAGATTTCACGGATGGCATGACCCTCGCGATAATCCAGCATCTGCGCGTCCACCCGGTTGGCGGTGTGGCGCAAAGCCAGTTCGCGCAGGGCGATCAAATTGCCCTTGCGGAAAAAATGCTTGGCGGCTTCCTGGGCTTGTTGCGGCAGATAAACCTTGCCTTCCTTCAGCCGGGTTAATAGTTCATCCGGCGGCAAATCCACCAACTCCACCTCGGCGGCGTCCTCGAACACGGTGTCCGGCACCGTCTCCCACACCCGTATGCCTGAAATCTGACCGATATCGTCGTTCAAACTCTCCAAGTGTTGCACGTTCAGCGCGGTGTAAACGTCTATGCCGGCGTCCAGCAATTCGTGGATGTCTTGCCAGCGCTTGGGGTGGCGGCTGCCGGGAACATTGGTGTGCGCCAATTCGTCGACCAGAATAATCGCCGGCCGCCGTTTCAGCGCCGCGTCTATGTCGAATTCACGCAGCACCGCGCCCTTGTATTCGACCTGGCGTTGCGGCAATACTTCCAGACCTTGCAGCATGGCCTCGGTTTCCTTGCGGCCGTGGGTTTCGACCAAGCCGACCACCACATCCAGATTTTCCGCCCGCCGCTCTCGCGCCGCCATCAGCATCGCATAGGTTTTGCCCACGCCGGCGGCGGCGCCGAAAAAGATTTTAAGCCGGCCGCGGCGCGCTTTCGCGCTTTCGCGGTCCACGCGCGCCAGCAAGGCGTCCGGATCGGGACGTTCATTCATCATAAAGCACGCTTACCTCGCTTACGCTGTACCTAACCTTAGGAACTCTAGCCGCCGAACTTATTTGGCCGATTCTTGAATGGCTGTCAATAAATGATTTTCCAACTGCTCCAGACGTTGCTTTAAACTTTCCACTTCGTCCAATAAACGTTGTTCGTTGATTTTTATTTCGTCGTCCGCGGCGGATTTTCCGGCGATCAGCGCCGCGTCAAGGTTTTTACCGATCAATGTTGCCGAAACCAAGGCGGTGAACAATGAAAACAGCACCAGCCCCAACAAAATTAACGCGCCGGCCAACAGCCTGCCCAAAAAGGAAACCGGCGTCACGTCGCCGAAACCGACGTGCGTCATGGTCACCCAGGCCAGCCATACTCCGTCGAAGGCGGAATGTACGTTCGGGTCTAATATGAAGAGGAACAAACCCGCCACGATGGTCGCCAACAGCGCCAACAGCAGCAAATAACCCAAATGCCGGGACTTAAGTAAATCTTCTCTTAATTTGTCGGCAAAAATCAGCGCCTTCTGCAATTCTTCCAGCAAATACATTAATTCGCCTCCCCGTATTTATGAGTATAGTTTATGAACGCCTAAAGCATGCCGCCGCCGGCGACGTTACGCGCTCCGCCGAAATGAAAACAGCGAGGTTTAAAACCGGCGGTATAAATAAGTGTAAGCGGCGGGGTGTAAAAAAAACGTTAATTTTTTACCTGATTAGCTATAACTTTCAGTTAAGATATGAAAATCAAACTATTTTTTGTATGACTGAAGCTTGCTGGTAAATAGTTAGACTTTTTTGTTAGCGGCCTACAAACGGGCAGGATGCGGACTTTGCCCGCGGGGTCGCGGGCTATGTTATAGCTAAAATGCTTTATTGCGTGTTGACTTAGGGGATTAAGGAAATGAACACCTGAACAGCGGCTTTGAAAGCGCCAATAACGTCATGGCAGCGCAAGGCCTGCCATCCCAAGCGGCTGTAATACAAGCGGCGCGCGGCTGGATAACGCTGAAGAATATAATGAATATTCTCGCAAACAATGCCGAAGTTTTTATAGTTACGGTCAAAAAAGCGTTTGGTTAGTTGATCCGGCCTGCCGTCTTGCATCCACACGGCCACGTCCATAGGGAAATAGGCCGTCTGGAATTCAAAACACACCAGATTGAAGAACAGCGTGTCTTCGTATTTTCTAATGCTCGGTTCAAAAGTGATCTTTTCAAACACTTGGCGGCGGAACAAGACCGAGGCGGGGTGAATGACATTGAAAGCCATTAGGTTCAGTTCCGGCGTATGCACGTGCTCCAAAGGGAGATAATAACTCTCAACGCCTTCCGCGTCGCGCATGACGACACGGGAGAACACTAGATCAATATCGGGGTGTCGCTGTAGATAATCTTGCTGACGCTCAAGTTTTTCCGGCAAGTACCAATCGTCGTCATCTAGCATGCAAAAGAACTCGCCAATAGCGGCCCTAAAGCCAATATTACGAGCTTCGGCGAGACCTACCGATTCATCATTGCGGATCAGCCGGACTCTTGGGTCGGACGTCGGAAGTTCGACCGGAACATCCGACCCGTCATCCACGACAATAACTTCCAAAGAAGACCAAGTTTGCTCCAACACACTGTTAATCGCGCGCGGTAGCAGAGTAATTCTGTTCTTTGTGGTAATGACGACAGAGATCATTGCTTGAGTTGAAGTCATGGATTATCACTGAATATTAAAGTTAAGAAAGAACGCATGGCACCGAATCCCAACCCCATCAAAAGTAGACGCAGGCTGTCTAACTCGGCATTGTCGCTGGTTAAGCCGATAAACGCAACACCTGAAATGATCCCGGCGTCCATAAATGAGACAAAGACTAAGGCTCTGACCTCATCACGCCATACCGCATGATGCCACGCCGGATAACCGGCCACTAAAAACCATGTCCAAAATAGTAAAAGTTTGCCCGGCCTCGCTTCGACCATGTTTTTATTTATGACCTAATGATGGCGGCGCTCTGTTATCTCGACTTTAAAATAGTCAACGCTTTTTGTTGGTGCTCGGCTAGCTCAACCCCCAAATCGGTCAAATAGCCGCCGTCGGCTTGGGTGGTAATGCCTTTGCGATATAAGCGGCCGGCGGCGGCGACTAGCACCGGGTCGGCATCGTGATGCACTTTAACCCCTTCTTGCTGCGAGGCCAGATTAAACAAGTTCAAAAAACGAATTTCCGCGATTAAGTCTTCATCAAATGGCATTGAGCGCTCCTTTTATTGTTATTAAGTAGTTAACCATAAGTCACTATGTAGCGAGTGATGTCATTCACATAGTCTTATTTGTTAGCTGTTTATGATGCCTTGCTAAAAAAATTGCTTTCGTTTTGTTCAGCAAATGCCGGCTTTCTCAGTCATTAGCCTGCTTGGCCTTGCGTTTTTCCTTCCAAAGCTCTATCACCAGCGGCAAGATCGAAATCAGCACGATGGCCAGAATGACCAGCTCGAAATTCTTTTTTACGACCGGAATGTTGCCGAAGAAATAACCGGACAACACGCAGATCAGCACCCAAGCCAAACCGCCAATGACGTTGTAGGTCAAAAAATAAAGGTAGGACATGCGGCCAATGCCGGCGGCGAACGGCGCGAACGTGCGTACAATGGGTACGAAGCGCGCCAAAACTATGGTTTTGCCGCCGTAGGTTTGATAAAACTCTTGCGCCCGTTCCAGATGCCGTTGATTCACCCAGCTTAGGCTATAAGCCTGCTTGCCCAGGCCGCGGCCCACCCAGTAATTAAGCGTATCGCCGGCAATGGCGGCAAGACTGAGCAAACCCAAGGTGACGGGCAGATCCAAGGAATCGAGCGCGGTAAAGGCTCCGGCGGCGAACAGCAGGGAGTCGCCCGGCAAGAACGGCATCACCACCAAACCGGTTTCGATAAAGATGACTAAAAACAACAAGGCGTAGGTCAAGACGCCGTATTCGCTGATGACGTTGGCTAAGTGTTTGTCGATATGCAGAAAAATATCTAAAAGATGCTGTAACAGTTCCATAGTTTAAGATTTAAGTTTACAAAAAACCTGGGTCGTGCGAAAAACGCGTGCTCCGGGAATGCGCTACTCAGCATCCAATACATGGCGAATCGCCGCCGTCCGGCCGGCTAGGCCGGACTGAAATTCCTAATGTTCTACTTTTTTATCAATCAAAACTTGATCGTCGATCACCAATTTTGACACGCCGCCAATGGACAAATGCAAGGTGCAGGAGGCGGTTTTAAAATTAGAGTCCTTGTCACCTATCCACTCCAGGGTGACATAACTGGTTTTATCGGTGTCGGTTTTGGATGGAAAATAAACCTGGCTGCCGGTTTTGTTCAAAATCAATTTCGGACATTTTTGATTAGCCATTTCCTGCATGGCAACCAAGGTGCGAATTTGCGACGCGGCTTCTTTTTGCTCGTTGCTTTCTTGCTTGCTTGCGCCGACCATGATAAAACCAACCACGAAAACGCTTACGACGGCGATCATTAATTTTTGCACTTCAGTCATTGTTGTCTCCTCGTTTCTTATAATAATTTTTATCCTGAACTTCGCCCGGTAAGCAGTTAACAACAAGACCTTTTACATTTCATAAACATAGTCTTTTGTTATCCGCTTAAGCCTTAATTTGGAGCTACTTGCGCTATCCAGTCGTTCAAATTGTAATAATTGCTTATCCGCGCCACCTTGCCGCCCCGTATTTCAAAAAACGCGCCGGCCGGCAGCCTGTAGGTTTGGCCGGCCGCTTCCGGCAAGCCTTCGTCGGTGCGCAAGTATTCGCCCAGTACCACGAATTCCGCCGCCGCGCGGTCGCCGGCCTCGTTAGCCATGATCACCATATCCACTAATTGCTCTTTATAGTGATGATTCATTTTTTGCATGAACTTGCCGAATTCTTCCTTGCCTTGCTCGCGCGCTCCCTGGTTGATGTCGTGCACCACGTCGTCGGTCAACAAGCTAAGGAAGGCGTTCATGTCGCCGTTGTTGAATGCTTGGTAGTACTGCTCAATCAGTGTAATTGCTTGTTGCATAATCGTTTATCATAAATATAGGTTAAAGTGATATCGCTCCGGACGCCGCGTTCGCTTCCCTGTGTTTTCCAACCTGGCTAGGTTTTAGCCATACTACTATGCGTTGAGTTTACTCCATTCACCGGCATTTCGCTAGAAGCCAAGCCGCCGCCGGTTTAAAACTCCAGGCCTTTAACGGCCAATATGCCATTATCGAAAGCATGTTTTATTTTACGCATTTCAGTTACCGTGTGCGCCGCCGATATTACTTCTTCCGGCGCTCCGCGCCCGGTTAACACCACGTGCGTCCAGCGCGGCCGGCGTTCAAGTAGAAACTCGGCTATTTCCGCGCCGGTGAGCCATTGGTAGGCGCAGCAATAATTGATTTCATCCAGCACCACTAAATCATAGTCGCCGGTTTCAATTTTTTCCCGGCTGAATGCCCAAATATCGCGGCTGGTTTTTAAATCCTGCTCTGGATTTTGGGTATCCCAGGTAAAACCGTCTCCGAGAGCGTGCCATTCAATATTGTCGAAACGGGCGGCGGCGTGCTGCTCGCCGGTTTGCCACTTACCTTTGATAAATTGAATCACCAACACCCGCATGCCCCAGCCGGCGGCGCGAAACACCATGCCGAAAGCGCTGGAGGATTTGCCCTTGCCTTCTCCGGTATGCACCAGAATCAGGCCTTCAACTTGCTCTTTATTTTTCATGCGTGTTGCTTGATGTTATTGAAATTCCTAGCGCTCGAATTTTTTCTTGGCTGTCTCCACCGCTTCCACGATGGTGTCAAAGGTTTGCCGGTATTCGGTTTGTTCACGGTTGGCGGCGTCGGCGATAGTCTTAGTGTCCGCGTTGGCCTCGTTGACCATGCATTCGTAATAGGTTTTAGCGTCGTTTTGCCAAGCATTCAACAGAGTAATGCTTTTGTTATACGCCTCTACGGTTTTAACGTCGATTTCCGGCGCCGCGGGTTTTTGCGGGCAATTCGCGGTTTTCCACTCGCCGTTGACTAAACTACCGGCCCGCGCGCCGCCTGCCGCCAGCCACAAAATAAGCGTAACTAAAATGCGCCGCGTCATCGCCGCCTCCCGATTGACTAAAAGAAAAACAGAGGCATTATAATACCGAAACAGCCTACCGCGACCGGCCAATGGAGAAAATTGGCCGCAAGCGTCAGCCAACCGCCCGGCTGCCAAGGCCTTGAGCGCTTGATACATTGAGGTTAAGCTCTGCTTGTCTCGTAGCCTCGGTAAGCGCGGACATGGTTCCGTTAACTGATGTCGCGGCTTACCATTTCGGGACTGACGGTTACGTTAAGAATATTGTCAAAGCGTCCGGTTTGATTGACGAATCAGAATTTACCGCGCCGTTTGATGCAATTAATGATATTTACGAAAAAATGCGCGATGTAGAATGGGAGCATCAAGCTCCACACAATTTAATCAAATGCTTACACACGTTTTCTTAATTACTCAAGAGGTAACATTTTGCCAGAAACCGCATTATTTCACCCCGCCCCGCATTTGGGCGCGCTGCAATTGGAAGGCGCGGATTGCGCCGTTTTTTTACAAGGCCAGCTGACTTGCGACGTGCTGGCCCTGACCGCTGGCCGGAGCTGTTTCGGCGCCATATGCACCGTGCAAGGCCGCGTCATCGGCGTATTGCTATTAATCAGGCGTGATAACGGGTTTTACTTAATTGCGCCGTTAAGTGTGTTGGATAAGTTGGCGCGGCAGTTGCAAAAATACGTATTGCGCGCCAAGGTGGCCATTAAGCCCGCCGAGTCTTGTCAGGTCTACGGTGTCAGCGGCGTCCGCGCCGCGCTTGAGTATTTCGCGCCGCATCCTTTATCTCCCGGACACGGCTGGTTGGTCTCGGAAAGCGAGCTACCGGCCTCGGGCGCGGCGGAACGGTGGCGGGCCTTTGAAATTCATAGCGGCGTGCCGTGGCTGGATGCAAACTGCAGCGAACGGTTCACCCCGCAAATGTTAAGGCTTGATGAGCTGGGGGGCTTGAGTTTCAGCAAGGGCTGTTACACGGGCCAGGAAATCATCGCCCGCACGCATTTTCTCGGCGCGGCCAAGCGCAAGCTATTCCATGCCGTGTGCGCGCCGCTTGACGTGAAATCCGGCGCCAGCGTAGTGACGGCCAATGGCGACGCCGCCGGCGAAGTCGCCGCCGCGCTAACCTTGCCGGAACAAACCCTTCTGCAAATCGTAATACTCGCCGACGCCGCCGACGGCGCGTTGACACTTGACGATTCCGCTGGAAGTGCTATTACTATAAAAGAATATCAACTCCATTTTGAATAAGTCCAGCATGCCTATCACTGCCGCGGCCTCCGCCCGTTTTCGCCGCTTGGGCGTTTTGACCATTTTCGCCGTTTACCTGGTTATCCTGGCCGGCGGCACCGTGCGCGCCTCCGGCGCGGGCATGGGTTGCCCGGATTGGCCGACCTGCTTCGGCCAATGGATACCGCCCACTAGCGAGGCGCAATTGCCGCCGAATTACCATGAAATCTACGCCGCGCGCGGTTACCAAAACACCGCGTTCAATCCGCTCAAAACCTGGACCGAATACAGCAACCGACTCATCGGCGTCAGCGCCGGCCTATTGATTATCCTGACCGTATGGCGCGCGCGCGCGTATTTAAACAGCGACAAAACGGTGTTTTACTTGAGCTTAAGCGTTTTGCTGATCACCGGCTTTCAGGGTTGGCTGGGGTCGGCGGTGGTGGCCAGCAATCTTAAACCGCTGATGATTACCCTGCACATGCTGCTGGCTTTGTTCATTGTAGCGCTATTGATTTACGCCATCGCCCGTTCGCAGCGTTTGTTTTTGGCGCAAATCGACGCCTCCTGGCTGACGCCGCGCTACCAGCTGATTCTCAAGCTGGCCATGGCGATGACCTTGCTGCAAATCTCCATGGGCGTGCAAGTGCGCGAGGCGGTGGATTTCATCGCCCACCAACATAGTTATATTGACCGCGCCTATTGGCGCGACAGTTTTCCGATTATTTTTTATGTCCACCGCTCGTTTTCATCACTGATTCTGTTCACCAATTTATGGCTGGCGTGGACCATACACAAACAAACCGCCGCGCACCCATTATTGCGCACGCTGGCCCATGCCCTGGCCGGCCTGGTGATTACCGCCATTCTGGCCGGCGTCAGTCTGGATAGACTGGGCTTCCCGGCGCTGGCGCAACCGGTGCATTTATTAATGGCGAATTTGATTTTCGGCGCGCAGTTTTTGTTGTTTATTTGTTGCCGTTATGCCAAGGCGGAAATACCTAACTCGTTAGCCGCGGGAGTGATATAAACAAGAACCTATTAAGGGATTCTATCATCCGAGGCAACCCTTTTGATTGTAATCAAGGGTAAAAACAAAGCCCAAGGGCGATCAACGAAAGGTCGAAAGCCTTGAAAACGATAAAAGGAGGCGGCAATTTCGTCCTTTGCTTCAACAATGAATGCTAAAGCTTTTACATCGCCGCGCAGTTCCCGCTTGGATGCGTCCGCGATTAATGATGAAACCGCCGCTCACCGCGACTCTTCAATCAACTCTTGATGACGCCTAAAGGCGCGGCGTAACGCCGGAGTGGGTTCGGGCGGATTCAAAAGCGCTTCTACAAAGACGCGTTGATCTTCGAGCGATAGACGGATCACTTGTTCCTGTTCGACACGTTGTTCCGCCGCCTGGCGCACGGCGGTAATGACGAAATCAGTCACGGTGCGCCCTTCAAGCTCCGCCGCACGTTTGAGCAGTAGTTGCAAGTCTGGTGTAATGCGAGCTTCAAGCCGTGCTGTTTTTGTCATACGGTTAACAACCGCGTTTTTAGTTAGTTTATTGTACGGCCAACAGCCACACCGATTCAAGTTTTTCAACTATCAAGTTTTTCAACTACAATAGGGAAATAGTCCTAGGTTATGTCAATTAAACAAATACCCTAAATTTTTTCCTTCAAGATCTGTAAGCGTCCAACCGTCCGGTAATCCCCCCTTTTACTTGGTTTTCACAGGGTGAAAAATGTTACCATTCCGCCCAGCCTAACGGCGACCCCTTAAGCTAACGAATGAGGACGAAACAGTGTCGGGTTTTTTCTCTAAGCAACGGATTACCGCGCATTCCGGATTTAACCGCTGGCTAGTGCCGCCGGCGGCGTTGTCGGTGCATTTGTGCATTGGCCAAGCATACGCCTTCAGCGTGTTCAACGAACCCTTGAGCCGGGCCCTGGGGGTAACGGCCGCCACGCCAGAGGATTGGAAACTGACGGATTTGGGCTGGATATTCAGCCTAGCCATCGCCTGTCTAGGCCTGTCCGCCGCGTTCGCCGGCAAGTGGCTGGAAAAAGTCGGCCCCCGCCTGACCATGTTCGTCGCCGCCTGCTGCTTCGGCGGCGGTTTTTGGGTGGCGGCGCTGGGCGTGCATTTGCATCAAATCTGGCTGCTCTACCTTGGCTATGGCGTCATTGGCGGCATCGGCCTGGGGCTGGGTTATGTGTCGCCGGTGTCTACCTTGATTAAATGGTTCCCCGACCGGCGCGGCATGGCCACCGGCATGGCCATCATGGGCTTTGGCGGCGGGGCCATGGTCGGCGCGCCTCTGGCGGTATTACTCATGGACAGTTTTAAATCCGCGGCTTCGGTCGGCGTCGCCGAAACTTTTATGGTCATGGGCAGCGTGTATTTCGCGTCCATGTTGATCGGCTCGCTGACCATCCGCATTCCGGCCGCCGACTGGAAACCAGCCGGCTGGACGCCGCCGCAAACCAAGCGCAAACTGATTAGCGACAAGCACGTGCACATAGACCAGGCCTTGAAAACGCCGCAGTTCTATTTTCTGTGGCTGGTGTTGTGCATGAACGTCAGCGCCGGCATCGGCGTATTGGGCCAAGCCTCGGTGATGATACAAGAAGTGTTCAAGGGCAGCGTCACCCCGGCCGCCGCCGCCGGCTTCGTCGGGCTTTTGAGTCTGTTCAACATGGGCGGACGTTTTTTCTGGTCCTCTATCTCGGATTTTCTAGGCAGGCAAAACACCTATTTCATATTTTTCGTGTTCGGGGCCTTGCTGTACGCCAGCGTGCCGACCATGGGCGCGCGCGGCAGCTTGCCGGGTTTCGTGTTGTTGTACGCCTTGATCATGACCATGTACGGCGGCGGCTTCGCCACCATTCCGGCCTATCTGGCGGATATCTTCGGCACCCGCTTCGTGGGCGGCATCCACGGCCGTTTGTTGACCGCCTGGTCCATCGCCGGAGTATTGGGGCCGGTATTGGTCAATTACTTGCGTGAATATCAAATCAATAACGGCGTGGCCAAGGCTGAAGCCTACAACACCACCATGTACATCATGGCCGGTTTATTACTGGTCGGCTTCCTCGCCAATATACTGGTGCGCCCGGTGCATGAAAGACATCACATGCGGCATGACGAACTGGACGAATTGGACGGCGCTTTTCCGCGCGATTAACTGAAAATTTAACCCCTAGCGAGACTAACCATGGCCTCTAACCCTTCATCCAAACCGACGCCGTTGTGGCTTGTGTTACTATTTTGGTTTTACGTCGGCGCGCCGCTTTGCTGGGGCGTCTGGTCCACCCTGAAAAAAGCCTTGGCCCTATTTCAATAAACTGATTAATGAGAACACTACAAACAAAACTTCTACTAATAACCCTGATCTGGTTAAGCATCACGGAGTGCGTCATGGCGGCGAAAACTCAGACGACCCTGATAGAACAAAAAGTTAGCAATCTGCTAAAACAAATGAGCCTGGAGGAAAAAGTCGGGCAAATGACGCAAGTCGATTTCAGCGTCATCGGCGCCGGCCCCAACAGCGAGGAAATCGACCCGGCCAAGCTGGAAATCGCCGTGGCGCAACATCACGTCGGCTCCATACTCAACGCGCCCGGCATGCCCGACGTCAAGGCGCGGCCGCTGGAAACCTGGCGCAAAATTACCGTCGCCATCCGCGCCGCCAGCGAGAAAACCCAATTAAAAATTCCGGTGATTTACGGCATAGACGCCATTCACGGCGCCACCTACACCGAAAACGCCACGCTGTTTCCGCAAGCCATCAATATGGCGGCCACTTTCAACACTGAATTGGCCTATCAAGAGGGTGAAATCACCGCCCGCGAAGTCAAGGCCTCCGGCCTGGACTGGAATTTCTATCCGGTGCTGGACGTCGGCCGCCAACCGCTATGGCCGCGGTTTTGGGAAACCTTCGGCGAGGACGTTTATCTGGCCAGCGCCCTGGGCGAATCCTATATTCGCGGCCACCAAGGCGACAATTTCGCCGCGCCGGACAAAGCGCCTACGTGTTTAAAGCATTATGTGGGTTACAGCTATCCGCTAAACGGCAAGGATCGCACCCCGGCCTGGATCGGCGAGCGCGCCCTGCGCGAATTGTTTCTTCCCTCGTTCGCGTCCGGCGTCCTTGCCGGCTCGCCGACGGTGATGGTCAATTCGTCCGAGGTGGACGGCGTGCCCGGCCACGCCAACCACTATTATTTAAACGATATCTTGCGCGGCGAGCTGGGCTTTACCGGTTTCACGATATCCGATTGGGAAGACGTCAACCGCCTGTATACGCGCGACAAACTAGCCGCCTCGCAACGCGAGGCGGTAAAAATGGCGGTGATGGCCGGCGTGGACATGAGCATGGCGCCTTTCGACTTTAGCTTTCCTGAAATTTTGGCCGATCTGGTCAAAAAAGGCGAAGTGCCGATGTCGCGCATAGACGAAGCGGTCGGCCGCATTTTGACGGTCAAATTCCGTAGCGGCTTGTTCGACAAACACCCGCTGCTAGACGCGAAGCAAAATTTCGCCACCCCGGAAGCCGCCAAAATCAACCGTCAAGCGGCGATTGAATCCATAGTGTTGGCTAAGAACGAAAACAAGCTGTTGCCGCTTGCCAAATCCAGCCGCGTGCTGGTGACCGGCCCCACCGCCAATTTGCTCAGCGCGCTGAACGGCGGTTGGACCATTACCTGGCAAGGCGACCGGGAAGACTTGTACCCCGCCGATAAACTCACTCTGGCCGCCGCTTTACGCCAAAAAAACCCGGATCACGTGACGTTTCTCGGTGGCGGCAGTTACGAACATTTGATCAAATTGGACGAAGCGGTCAACGCCGCCGCCCAGCATGATGCAGTGGTGTTGGCCTTGGGCGAAAAACCTTACGCCGAAACCCTGGGCAATATCGACTCCTTGCAATTGCCGGAACATCAATTAGCCTTGGGCCGCGCCCTATTGGCCACCGGCAAGCCGGTCATCTTGGTCTATTTAGGCGGACGGCCCCGCATCATCACCGAACTGGCGGAAAAAGCCGCCGCGGTGATCGTGGCCATGTTGCCCGGCATGGAAGGCGGGCCGGCGCTGGCCGATATTCTCTACGGCGACGCCAATCCCAGCGGCCGGCTGCCGTTTTCCTATCCCCGCGCCACCAACGGCATCACTGCTTACGACTACAAAGCCATGGAGAATTTTGACGGCGCGAGCTATCAGCCCTTATATCCGTTCGGCCACGGCCTTGGTTACAGCCGCATCGTCGTCAGCGATCTGCATGTGAGTAAACCGGTCTACGCCATTGGCGAGCCGGTCCAGGTCAGCGTCAAGGTCGGCAATGCCGGGGAACGGGCCGCCAAGGAAAGCGTACTGCTATATGTCAACGATGTCGCCGCCTCGGTGTCCAGGCCGAACAAACAATTAAAGGCGTTTCAAAAAGTCGAATTGAACCCCGGCCAGGAAAAAACCGTGCAGTTCACTTTAGGTCCCGACGCCCTGTCCTTTATAGGGCTTAATTTGCGGCGCGTCACGGAGCCGGGCGACTTTAAAGTGTATGTCGGCGATTTAAGCGCCGGTTTCGCCTTGGCCGACAAACCCAAATCGCCCGCGCCGGAAAAATCGGCCGCCAAGGCGAATAGAACAAAAAAATAAGTTTGTAGCCCGCACCGCGGGCTACACTTCTGGCCTCCTCGAAAAACTAACATTTTTTACCATGTTGGCGAACTTAAGCACTTGTTATTAAAGGCTATCCGCGAGACGCCGTGAACCCATCCATGGGGGCTTAATGCCCGCATCCCAAGCGGGCAATACACGTTCCTAGCCTTCCCCGCCCGCCAAGACCTCAAGCGCTTGGTCGCTTTAGCATTGTCACGGCCTGGATGGATAGCCGACTTTTCATTCCGCGGGGTGAGACTAGAAGCGCTGTTTATTTCCCTTAAAAAGGGTGATGGGTTTCTCGGAACAACAATTTGCTTCTAGTAGAATTTGGTATTTGGTGTTAGACTTTTCGTATCTGCTGATTGCGTACCCTAGTCTTATTGCCGCCTAGGCCCAAACCATTCGCTAATTTATCAGCATGTAACCCAGCAGCTAACAAAGAAGTCTAAGTTTTTGCAGCCCATGATCATAAACAAAGTCTTATTGTTAAGCGCTTAATAATCAATGGATCAATGTTTTTCAGCTTAAGCAAGTTAATGGAGAATTAAAAAATGTTTGCAAAAACAACAGCATTTACCTCTCACGGCGCTGAAATTATTGGCGGCGGACTAAGTTCGTTGCTACGCCGCTGGCTGCTGATGACAGCTATATCCGCCGCCTCCGCCGGCGCCTTGGCGGCCGGCGCGCCGGTGAGGCCATTGATTACCAACGCCATTGACGAATCCAATCTGGTCTCGCTGGTTGGCAATACTCACCCGGCCATGACCCAAGAGAATGACCGCGGTCCGGTGGACGACGGCCTGGCCCTGAATCATCTGTATTTGCAACTCAAGCGCGCCCCCGAGGTGCAGCAATCGGTGGCTAGTTTAATCGCCGCCCTGCATGATCCAAGCTCGCCGCAATACCACCAATGGTTGAGCATAGAGCAAATAAACGCCTATTTCGGCCACAGCGATCAAGATATTCAAACCATCACCGATTGGCTGAGCGGGCACGGTTTTACCGTCAACGCAGTTTACGCCGCCAATGGCGTTATCGATTTTTCCGGCACGGCGGCGGCCGTGCGCCAGGCTTTCCATACCGATATCCGCAATCTTTCCGTCAAGGGCGAAGCGCACATCGCCAACGCTAGCGATCCGCAAATTCCCGCCGCGCTGGCAAGCATCGTGCATGGGATAACGTCCATCCACGATTTTCGGCCGCGTAAACACGCGCATAACCGTCCTGACTATACGTATATCAACAACGGCGCCCCATGGCTGGCGCTGGTTCCCGGCGATATACACACTATTTACAATTTGCGGCCGATTTATCAAGCCGGCGTCACCGGCGGCGGACAAACCATCGCCGTGCTTGAAGACAGCAATGTTTACAATCGTATGGATTGGGTGCTGTTCCGCAACAAATTCGGTTTAACGCAAAATTTTCCCAATGGCAGCTTTTGGCAAATTCATCCTCAACCCGCCAACGGCGTCAACAACCCCTGTTTCGACCCTGGGGTTAATACCGACGACGACGAAGCGATACTGGACGCGGAATGGGCCAGCGCGGTAGCGCCGGAAGCCAAAATAGTCCTGGCTAGCTGTGCGAACACCAATGTGAACGGCGGCATTCAAATTGCGTTGCAAAATTTATTGTACGACAACGTTAAACCAACGCTGATTAGCATCAGCTTTGGTCAATCCGAAGCGGAAAACGGCTCCAGCCAAAATGCATTTTTTTCTCATGCTTATGAAGCAGCCGTTTTACAAGGCATTTCGGTTTTCGTCGCCGCGGGCGACGAGGGCGCGGCGGAAAGCGATTACGGTACTCCGACCGCGGCTTTTGGCGTCAACGTCAGCGGCTTGGCTTCTACTGTTTACAATGTAGCGGTAGGCGGCACTGATTTCGGCGACGTGTATTTACATGAAGTCGGAAACTATTGGAGCGGGGTCAACGGCAAATATTTCAATTCCGCCTTGTCCTATATTCCGGAAATACCCTGGAACGATAGCTGCGCCAGCGGCCTGATCAATAATTTCCTCGGTTACCCGACGACTTACGGAGCAAGCAGTTTTTGCAATGCCGTGCCCAATAATCCGCTACTCAATATCGTCGCCGGCGGCGGCGGGGCCAGTTCTTGCGCTTACGGAACGTCCTATATCTACGGTGTAACCGGGGGCAGCTGCCGCGGCCACTCAAAACCCGATTACCAACAAGGCGTGCAAGGCGTTCCGAACGACGGTGTACGAGACTTGCCGGATGTATCGTTGTTCGCCGCGGATGGGGTTTGGTCGCACTATCTAGTGTTTTGCAACAGCGACCCTAAAAACTACGGCGCTCCGTGCGTTGGCGCGCCCAGCAAATGGAGCGGCGGCGGCGGCGCTTCCTTCGCCGCGCCGATGATGGCCGGAATTCAGGCCTTGATAAACCAAGCCACCGGTCAACGGCAAGGCAACCCTAACTATACGCTGTACAAATTAGCCGGCGCGGAATATGCCACCCCCGCCAGCGGCCGCAAATGCGATTCATCATTGGGTAATCTGGCTGATCCCAGCTGCGTATTCCATGATATAACCCTAGGCGACATTGATGTACCCTGCTCACCGCTGATGGATAACCACAACAATGTCTTGGGCGAATTCAACTGCTATTATTCGGACGGTCAAATCGGCGTGCTGTCGCGTTCCAATAACGTTTTCCTGCCGGCCTACCGGGCCAGCCCCGGCTATGATATGGCTACCGGTCTTGGTAGCGTCAATGCCTATAACTTGGTCAAAAATTGGCCGGGTTCGGGCTTGCGTTAAGCTTTTCGTCAATGGGATGACCCCGGTGCCAATTCGCGCCATGATGGTAAGCGCGGGTCGTACCCACTGGATTGATAATCAATAAAGAAATCAGAATTGGGGCTATGATTCTTGATCTGGCGGTACATCATACAATTGAAACACTTCAATTTCCTGTTGTTTGCCGGCGAAACGCGCCAACCCCAAACGTACGCAATTGAAATGCTGTAAATAGCCGGCGGTTTCCGCCGAAAGCAAAATACGGCATGGGGTGTTGAAATAATCCGCCATGGGCGCGCCTTTTTGATAACTTTCTAGCCGAGCGGCAATATTGACCGTATCGCCATGTAGAGTATATTCTAGTCTCTTGGCGTTTCCCAGACTGCCGGCTAGCAACCGGCCGGTGTTAATACCTATCCGCATCGCGGCCAAAGGCAGGTTTCTGGCCGACCATTCATGGTTTAGCCTAATCAACTCAGCTTGAATGGCTAAAGCGCATTTTGCCGCCCGTTCCGCGTCCTCGGCCACTAGACGACAATCTTCTCTTGGCACCGGCACCCCAAAAGCCGCCATGATGGCGTCGCCAATAAAACGAACGACCACACCGCCGTGATTTTCTATAATGGCGGTCATCACATCTAAATATTCATTCAACCAGCCGATAAAAACCTCCGGCTCAAGGCTTTCCGCAATGGTAGTAAAACCTTGCATATCTGAAAAAAATATGGTCGCGGTTAATTGGCGTGGGGTAATTTTGCCACCGGACAGGAATTTGTCTCGATGAAGCCATATTTCATCGGCGATGGGGCTACCGACGTGGCGAGCAAACAACGCCATCAGGTTCTGGCGTTGCCGATATTCTTGATTGGCTCTTAAAACGGCGGAAGCAAATGAAGCTAGCAACCAACCGAGCATGCAAGGGGCTATCGGCAGCCACCAACCGGCATAATACGATAAACAGGCAATAGCTACCAATAACACCATCCCGCCGCCCAGCATGGCCAAAAATATCGGTAATAAACATCTTCGATAACCGGCGAAAGCACCGGCAAAACAGCATATCCAAAGCAAAGCCCACTCCCAGCCTTCGGCAGTAATGGCAAGAGGACGTTCGGCCAACAAAGTGGTTCTGACTAGTTGGTCCGCTAGGAGTGCATGCAGTTGCAGGCCGGGAATCGGGTGTATGCCTTGCTGAAAGAACAAAGGCGTGGCAAAAAAATCCTTGCTGCTTTCAGCCATGGAGCCAATAAGAATAATTTTATCGCGAATATGCTCGGGCTCAAGAGTATTGTTGGTAACTTCCTCAATACGATAATGAGGGATGCGCGCCGACGGATAACCGAAACTCAGTAATATCTGGTAACCGCTAGCGTCCACGCCATTATAGCCACCGTCATCTTTTTGCAATGGCGGCAAGCTCACTTGCCCAAAACGCAAAATATCGGGATGCTCCGGGTCGCCGCGCGCGGTTATGCCAAAGGGTGCCAGATAACGCAAGGCCAATAAATAGCCCATTGAATAACACACCGGGTTACCTAGATATACCAACGCCCTGCGCACTTTGTTATCGCTATCCGTCGCGAAATCGGTACAACCGGCCTGGCTTGTTGGCGGCAAATAGGGTGGCGGCGCGATGCCTGGTGATTCTTTATCACCATATTTTTGCGCCATGATTATCTCTGGATGCCGGCTCAGCAAATCGACTAATTGTTCCGTTCCCGGTCCTAGAGCGGAATCCCGATATAAATCCACGCCAATGGCTCGCGGCCGGTATTCCGCCAAGCGATTGAGCAATGAGTATAATTCAGCGTCCGACAATGATGTTTCATGCAAGCGGGCCAGATCAGTATCATCCAGCGTAATCAAGCTTACCGGCGGTTGGTATGCGCCCACGGAGCGCAACGGCAACAAGCTGTCGTACAACCGCAAATCGACATCCTGAAAAATCGTGCCTAACCTAGCCAACGCCAGCATTAGTAACACTACTGCCAGGCCTAACGACAAACGCTCCATGGCACGTTTTATAAACTGGACTCGGCCACGGCCGACAATGCCTTGGGTTTATGGATGGTTAATTTTTGCCTTTGCAAACTGATCCAACCATGCTCCTGCCATTGGCTTAAAGTGCGATTAACCGTTTCACGGGAGGCCCCAATTAAATTGGCTATTTTTTGCTGGGACAAATTTAACCTAATCACACTATCTGGGGCGACAGAAAGCGGCTCGGCGCTTGCCTGTTTTAAAATAAATTGCGCCAAACGCGCCGCCACCGGCAGCAAGCCAAGGCTTTCAACCAGGCAACTCGTTTTTCTAAGTTTATCGCAAAACACCATTAACAACTGAATCGCCACATCCGGGCTGGTACGTAAAAAAGGAATGAAATCGGCGCGTTGGATACTTAATACACTGCAAGCGCCAACTGCGGTTGCATTGGCGCTACGCTGTTTACCATCCAACAAGGCTATCTCACCCAATATCCCACCCGGTTCAATGTAATTCAATGTGATTTCCTTGCCTTCATCCGAGAGGGCGCTAATCAATACCCTGCCGGTTAGCACAATCATCATGCTGCTGCCTTCATCGCCGGTAGTAAAAATTATCTGACTATCTTTATAGCGCCGCTCAACCATCAAGGCTAAAATCGCATCAATTTCAGTCGGCAATAACTGTCTGAAAAGAATGTGCCGCGCTAGCATTTGGCGTTTATCAATTTTTACTGTGTCTTGCATAACATAATCCAATTTTTTTGTATAATGCAATCGGTTTTAAGATCGTAACAAAAAAACAATATGCCTTTACCATGCAGAGGACATTGAAAACAATGCTTTCTATTACTAAGGCAAATATTTGCGGATTGTTACGAACTTGTTAATTTAAAAGAGCCTAATAAAAAGTTACCCTATGTGAAACAACATTTCAAGCTTATCAATGGCCAGACACTCGAATAACAACAAGATTAAGCAAGTTTTGCCTGTCACAACTATGATACAGCTTTTGCCAAACCGTTGTCATACAAAATTATCCAAGTTGATCTCTCTAAAACGTATTCCTTTGATGATGATATCTTCAAAATCCACATTAAGCTTGTTTGTAGTCTTGCACTGCCTTCCCTCTCTCGTGGCGTTTGCCCAGGTTCCCGGCGGCGGATCAGGCAGTGTCGCTCATTCACTAGGCGAAGAATTGCAGCAAAACCAGGGCCAGGGTAGTTCGTCGCCAAACAGCAGCAACGCCCAGTTTCGACTGCCGCGCCTAAACCTACCCCCCCCCAACGGCAAGCAATTATCCGTTAATCTTAAATTTTATTGCAAGGCCGTGCAACTAAGCGGCAATAGTGTATTCAGCAGCGAGGCGCTAGGCAAAATCACTCAAGCCTTTACCAACCGGGAAATCAATAATCAAGAACTGCAACAATTACGCCAAGATTTAACTAGGTTCTATGTTGACCGCGGTTACATCAATTCCGGAGCCGTAATTCCAGATCAGGATTTGGCGGATGGCGTGTTGAGGATAAGTATCATTGAAGGCCGTTTAGAGCGTATTGACGTGGAAGGGACGGAAAATTACAGGCCTAGCGTAATACAGGAGCGTATCGCTCTGGAGGCTGAACAGCCCTTGCAAGTCAACCGTCTGCAGCAAAACTTGCAAATGTTGCTAGAAAACCCGTTAATTGACCGGGTAAATGCACAATTGCTACCTGGCTCGCAACCGGGCACGGCAATATTAAAAACCTTGCTGCGGGAAAAAAGCCCCTATCAGCTAGGGACCATATTCGACAACCAAATAGCCCCCAGCGTTGGCGGTTACCAAGGCACCTCTTACGCCGGCTACCGCAACCTGACCGGGCTGGGCGACGCATTCACCGCTCAAGGCCGTTTCGCCCCCGGCTTGACCGGCTTGGGCGCCGATTATTGGCTGCCTTTCAATCGTTATGACTCTTCGCTACACGGTTGGTATTCGCATTACAACTCCAATCTGGTGGAAACTCCCTACAATGAAATAGACATAAGCAGCAGCAGCGAAGCTTATGGCATGAGTCTAAATCAACCGATAATTCATACTCCCGAAGTCAAGCTTTCCGGCTCACTGACCATGGAGCATCGTTACAGCCAAACCTATTTATTGGGCCAACCTTTTTCCTTTTCTCCCGGCGTGCAAACAGGCCGCAGTAGCGTCACGGTGTTAAGAATAGGCCAGGAATGGTTGCAACACACTCCGGAACAAGTGTTTGCCGCGCGGTCGGTTTTTAATGTGGGCATCAATGCGCTAGACGCCACGATAAATAGCAACACTCCGGACGGCCGCTTTTTTAAATGGTTGGGCCAATTGCAATGGGGCCGGCATTTCGGCGACGCCCAACTGATATGGCGCGGCGATATCCAATTAACCAAGGATGGCCTGCTGCCGCTGGAAAAATTTCAGATTGGCGGCTTTAACAGCGTGCGCGGCTATCGGGAAAACCAGCTGGTCAAAGATTGGGGTTTTGCTACAAGCCTTGAATTTCGCTACCCGATTTTGACCGAAGTTCTAAAACAAAACAGCTTGTTCATTGCCCCGTTCGCTGACTTGGGCGGCGGTTGGAACAATACTGGTGGAAATATCTCGACGCAGGGAACATCCAATATTCTAGCCAGTTCCGGCTTCGGCTTTATTTGGGAACCAAAGCGACAAATCCATTTTCACGCTTATTGGGGCAAGCAGTTGATACAGGTTTACAACTCGCATCAAGACCCTCAGGATTACGGTTTTCATTTTAAGTTAGCATTGCAATTTATTTGAATAAGTTACTAATTATGAAAAGATTAAAGATAGTTTTTATTTACTTATTGCGATTATTGTCCACGGCAATTGTACCATGCTCCCGCGCCGAGGTTACCTTGGACGGCAGCACTGGTTATGCCGGCCAAATACTTTACGATATAAACTCGATTTATTCCATTCCTTACAACGATGGTTACCAATTAGGAAATAATCTTCTCTTCAGCTTTAGTCATTTCAACATTGGGTATGGAGAATCCGCTTATTTTAACGTGCCAGACAATATTTTAAACATAATCGCCCGCGTAACAGGAGGTACTACGTCTAACATTGACGGCACAATTCAATCGGTTTTTCCCAACGAGAGTTTATGGTTGATTAATCCAAGCGGTTTTATCATTGGTCCGCACGCCTCTATCAACCCTGAATCCGTGTTAAATTCACGCAAAACGATCACAAGCATCTGATAAATAAGGTATAATATAGATTTACACTATTCACCCATTTTGACTATGGCACGTTTTAAGCTTAAAGAATCCAAGAAGGAACTAACCTCCTATGC
>CAIYSZ010000115.1 GCA_903928965.1 uncultured Pseudomonadota bacterium | reverse complement strand
CAACTTCCAACTCATCGCCGCCATGAACCCCTGCCCCTGCGGCTACCTCGGCGACGCCTCAGGCCGCTGCCACTGCACGCCCGAACAAGTGCAACGCTACCGCGCCCGCATCTCCGGCCCGCTGCTGGACCGCATCGACATCCACCTCGAAGTTCAGCGCGTCTCCATCGCCGAACTGCGCGGCGACAGCAAAGAAGAATCCAGCGCCGTCATCCGCGCCCGCGTCGCCCAAGCCCGCGGCATAGCCCAAGCCAGAAGCGGCAAAGCCAACGCCTCCCTAAGCGCCCCCGAAGTCAAACAACACTGCCCCATAAACCCAAGCAGCCAGCAACTGCTGGAACAAGCCCTGGAAAAATTCGGTCTCTCCCACCGCGCCTACCACCGCATCCTCAAACTCGCCCGCACCATCGCCGACCTAGCCGGCAGCGAACACATCCAGATCAATCACCTAAGCGAGGCCATAGGTTACCGCAAGCTGGATAGAACTAAAATTTAGGATAAGTCCTTATCAAACCTAACAACACTAGACAACATAACAAGATTGACAAAAAAACAGTAAATGATACAAACTTAATCAAGGACTTGACACGGAGACAAGTTATTAAAAATAATGCTCCACAAATGAATAATGAATCCAGCATTTGTTTTGATGTGGGCAGGCTGTAGGATTAATTGGGTCTCTAAACCATGAAGAGACTAACTGATTTATTTATATGAAAATCAAGTACGGCAGGATGCTAATAATTAGCCCTAAACAGCTTGTGGATAAAAACCTAAACCTAATTTTATAAACAGGCCAAACCAACATGAAAATTTACACTGCAATCATTGAAAAATGCCTCGAAACAGGATTATATGTTGGTTTTATACCAGGATTTCCTGGCGCGCATAGCCAAGCTGAATCATTGGATGAGTTGAATACCAATCTAAAAGAAGTCATTGAAATGCTGCTTGAGGACGGAGAACCCGCATTGGAATCAGAGTTTATTGGAACTCAAAATGTCGTAGTGGCTTGAACATGGGAAACATTCCTGTTCTCAAACCGCGAGAAGTCATAGCTCTGCTTGAAATACAAGGATTTATTGAAATCCGTCAAAAGGGTTCTCACAAACAATTTCGTCATCCCGATGGCCGAGGCACGACAGTTCCATTTCATATCGGCCGCGATATTTCACCCATCTTACTTCGGCAAATCGCTAAAGATATTGGTTTAACAGTTGAAGAATTGCTTAAATTTCAATCCTAGGATAATGCTTCCTAAACTTTTCGCAAAAGCTGAATACAGGTATCTCTCTGAAAACTAGGCCAAGGATAATCCAAACCAACTCCTACAACACCGCCAAATCCCCCTTCAGCTCCAACCAACTCTTCCTATCTCCCGCCCGCTTCTTCGCCAGCAACAAATCCATGCGCTCGCGCGCGCCGTCATCTTCAGTAACCGTCAACTGCACCAAGCGGCGGGTATCCGGATTCATGGTCGTTTCCCGCAACTGCGAGGGATTCATCTCGCCCAAACCCTTAAAACGCTGAATATTCACTTTGCCGCTCAATTTTTCAGCCTCGATGCGCGCCAGCACCCCTTGCCGCTCCGACTCATCCAGTGCGTAAAACACCCGCTTGCCCACATCAATTCTATACAGCGGCGGCATGGCCACAAACACGTGTCCCGCCTCCACCAATGCAGAAAAATGCTGATAAAAGAGTGCGCAAATCAAGGTCGCGATATGATTGCCATCCGAATCCGCATCCGCCAAGATACAAATTTTCCCGTAGCGCAAACTGCGCAAATCCCGGCTATCCGGCTCTATGCCCAAGGCCACCGCGATATCGTGCACCTCCTGCGAAGCCATCACCTCGGAAGAATTAACCTCCCAAGTGTTCAAAATCTTACCGCGTAGCGGCATAATCGCCTGAAACTCCCTATCCCGCGCTTGCTTGGCTGAACCGCCGGCCGAATCGCCCTCCACCAAAAACAACTCCGTGCGCGTAATATCCTGCGCCGAACAATCCGCCAACTTGCCCGGCAACGCCGGACCGGAAGTAATCTTCTTGCGCGCCACCTTCTTACTCGCCCGCAAACGCTTTTGCGCGCTGGCCAAAATAATCTCCGCGATCTTCTCCCCTTCCTTCGGGTGCTGATGCAGCCACAAGCTAAAACAATCCTTCGCCACCCCCGACACAAACGCCACGCACTCGCGCGAACTCAAACGCTCCTTGGTCTGGCCGGAAAACTGCGGCTCCTGCAACTTCACCGACAACACATAATGACAAGACTCCCACACATCCTCCGGCGCAATCTTCACTCCGCGCGGCAGCAAATTACGCAACTCGCAAAACTCGCGCATCGCCTCGGTCAATCCGGCGCGCAAACCGTTCACGTGCGTACCGCCCTGCGCCGTCGGCACCAAATTCACATAACTCTCCGCCACCCCCTCGTCCAGCGGCTCGCCGGTCCAGACTATGCCCCATTCCGCCGCCTCGGTACTGGCGCTCATTTGCGCCAAAAAACCCTGCGGCGGAAACAACTCCGCCTGCCCGACGCGATCCAGCAAATATTCCTGCAAACCGTTTTTGTAAAACCAAGTAAATTTTTCACCCGAGGCTTCCACGTGCAGCGTAATAGACAAACCGGGACACAATACCGCCTTAGCCCGCAACACCGTAGTCAAACGCGACACCGACACCCGCGGCGAATCGAAATACTTGGCATCCGGCCAAAAATGCACCAGCGTACCGCTGACGTTCTTGCCCACGGTTCCAATTTGCCGCAAATCCGAGGCCTTTTCGCCACTGGCGAAACTCATCTCATACACCCCGCCGCCGCGCTTAACCTCCACCCGCAACTTCTCGGACAGCGCGTTCACCACCGACACGCCCACGCCGTGCAAACCGCCGGAAAACTGATAATTCTTATTTGAAAACTTCCCCCCGGCGTGCAATTGGGTCAGAATCACCTCCACCCCCGGCAAACCCTGCTCCGGATGCAAATCCACCGGCATGCCGCGGCCGTTATCGGCCACCGCCACCGAACCGTCCTTGCCCAAGACCACCTCAATCTTGTCGGCAAACCCGGCCAAGGCCTCGTCCACGCTATTATCCACCACCTCCAACACCAAATGATTAGGCCGGGTAGTGTCGGTATACATCCCCGGACGTTTCCGCACCGGCTCCAGGCCGGTCAACACCTCAATCGCCGCGGCGTTATATTCTTGAGCCATATGCTAAATAATCACTAATAAACAAAACCGACCGGCTAACCCGCCGCGCGGTAACGCGCCGCGATAGCCTCGCTCAACTGATGCACCGCCATGGCGTACAACGGACTATGGTTATAGCGGGTTATCACATAAAAATTGTGCAAACCCAACCACAACTCCTCGCCTTGCGCATTCCCATCCGCATTTTCTTGCGCGTTCTTCTCAAAACTCAACAGCTTAACCCTCAACCTCTCATCCAACTGACGCGGAATGGCCACCTTGGCCGCGCGCAACTGCGCCGCGCCGACATCCGGTTTCAAATCCCTGCCCAAAAGCTTATAAAAAGCCGCGCCTTGCGCATAAGTCGGAATCGCAACCGCCTCACCGCGCCGCCACTGACTTTTGGAAAAATAATTCGCCACGCTGGCGATGGCGTCGCCGGAATTACGCCAAATATCGCGCTTGCCGTCATGGTCAAAATCCACGGCATAACCCAAAAAACTGCTCGGCATAAACTGCGGCAAACCCATCGCCCCGGCGTAAGACCCCATCTGTTGCAACGGCTCGAAACCCTCGTTGCGGCACAACTGCAAATAATTAGCCAACTCTTTTAAAAAGAACTCGCTCCGCTTAGGGTAAGCAAAGCCTAAGGTCGACAACGCGTCCAGCACCCGGTACTTGCCGACGTGCGCCCCGTATTTAGTCTCCACCCCAATAATCGCGACAATGATTTCCGGCGGCACGCCATACTCCCGCTCCACCGTCCGCAACGCCGCCTCGTTCTCGCGCCAAAACTTGACCCCGCCGTCAATCCGCTCATCGGTCAAAAAAATCGCCCGGTATCGCGGCCACGGCATGGCCTCCGCCAGCTTGTTCATCGCATCCAAAATCGGCTGCTGAATTTCCGCCTGCGCAAACAAACGGCGCAACTCGGCGGCATCAAATCCCCGCGCCGTCTGGCTGTGAATAAACGCCTCCACATTCGGCTGCAACGGCAAACCGGAGGCAATGCCGCCAGCCAGCAAACCGGCAATCAAACTAAAAATCCGCCACAATTGTTTCATAATCCCACCAAAATACGGAATATTTTCTAGAAAAACCAATTTAAACCGGAACAAATCTCAAACAAACCAACCACCCAAAGCCTTGGCGGCCAACTTGAAACCCACAGCATAAATGCCCACTAACCACCCGAGGCCTTGGCGGCCGGGAGCGGTTGCCGGGGGTGTGGGAGGCATGGATGCCGACCCCAAGCCCCCAAGGATGGGTT
>CAIYSZ010000114.1 GCA_903928965.1 uncultured Pseudomonadota bacterium | reverse complement strand
CCACCATCGGGCTCTCTAAAGCCGCACAGCAGCCGTAATAAAGACGTTTTTCCGCTACCGTTGCTGCCTTCCAGCAACAATACTTGTCCAGGCGACAGCGTGAAGCTCAAACCGGAAAACAGCAGGCGATCATCGCGCTCGCAAGCAAGATTGTTCACATTTAATTCGGGTTGGATAGGCTGCGCCACGCTGTCTGATTAATCCAATTTGCAAAGCTAGGTATTTTACCAAGAAATTCGATTTTATTCGCGGTTGGCGACAGAGAAAAATTTCTCTAGTATGCGATAATTACACTATATACAAATTACTAATCATTTCGCCAAGTGCACAATTGCGGCTAAAATTTGCCGTACGATGAGTAAACTAGCTTTTTATAGCCACTGGAGATTTTGCATGACCGCATTGATAGGCATCATCATGGGTTCCACATCCGATTGGGAAACCATGCAACATGCCGCGCAAACGCTTGAACACCTTGAAATACCGCATGAAGTGGAAATCGTTTCCGCGCACCGCACCCCGGATAAACTGTTTCACTATGCCGAAACCGCCGCCGAGCGCGGCCTGGAAGTCATCATCGCCGGCGCGGGCGGCGCGGCCCACTTGCCCGGCATGACCGCGGCCAAAACCGCGCTGCCGGTGTTGGGCGTACCCGTGCAATCCAAAACCCTAAACGGGCTGGACTCCCTGCTGTCCATCGTGCAAATGCCGGCCGGCGTGCCGGTGGGCACCGTGGCCATCGGCAAGGCCGGCGCCATCAACGCCGCGTTGCTGGCCGCCGCCATCATCGTCAACAAACACCCGCAATACCGTCCCGCCCTGGAACAGTATCGAAAACAACAAACCGACAACGTCCTCGCCAACCCCGATCCCAGACAGGTGACACCATGAAAATAGGCATCCTCGGCGGCGGTCAACTCGCCCGCATGCTGGCCCTGGCCGGATATCCCCTCGGCCTGGACTTCATCATACTTGACCCGGACGCCAACGCCGGGGCCGCCCCGCTCGGCGAACATCTGCAAGGAGCCTACGACGACGAGGAACTGCTGGCCCAATTGGCCGGCAAGGCCGACATCGTCACCTATGAATTTGAAAACGTCCCGGCGCAAGTCGCCGCCTACCTTGGCGCGCACACCAAGGTTTACCCGCCCGCCAACGCTCTGGCGATAGCGCAAGACCGCTTGCTGGAAAAAAACTTTTTCCGCCAATTGGACATCGGCACCGCGCCCTACGCCCAAATCAACAGCCTGGCCGATCTGGAACAAGCCATGCCGCAAATCGGCTACCCGGCGATACTAAAAACCCGCCGCCTGGGATACGACGGCAAAGGCCAAGCATTGATTCAAACACCCGATGAATTGCCCGCCGCCTGGGCGGCTATGCAAAACGCGCCGGCCATCATTGAGGGATTCGTGGAATTTCAGCGCGAAGTCTCCATCATCGCCGCCCGCCGGCCATCGGGGGATATTTGCTATTATCCGCTATCCGAAAACCGCCACCGAGGCGGCATCCTGCGCATTGCCGAATGCCGCGGGCAAGACCCGTTGCAGCCATTAGCCGAAAGCTACGTCAAACAATTATTGGAAGCGCTGGATTATGTCGGCGTGGTAGCGTTGGAAATGTTCGACCTGAACAGCCGACTGCTAGCCAACGAATTCGCCCCGCGCGTACACAACTCCGGACACTGGAGCATTGAAGGCGCGGAAACCAGTCAATTTGAAAATCATCTGCGCGCCATCCTGGACCTGCCGCTGGGTTCCACCCAGCCGCGCGGCCTTGCCGCCATGGTCAACTTCATCGGCAATCCGCCGCAACCGGAACACGTGCTGGCCCTAAACGACGCCCATTTACACTTATATGCCAAAGCCGCCCGCAAAGGCCGGAAAGTCGCCCACGCCACCGTACGCAGCGACAATCCCGAAACCTACCGCGCCGTTTTACAAAAACTGACGGATTTGGCCGCCGGTTTAGACGACTCATGACTCAGCAGGCTTAATCCAGCACCGTATCCGGAGAAATGCCGTTGCGCTCCAAAATGGCGCGCAAATCTTTCAGACCGTCGATTTGAATCTGACGCACCCGCTCCCGTGTAACGCCTAATTCCTCGGCCACCTGCTCTAGCGTCGCGCTTTCATGGCCGCACAAGCCGAAACGGCGGCTAATCACATCCCGCTGTTTGTCGGACAATTGCCCCAACCAGACGTTAACCTGATTTTGTATATAATTTTGTTGCAACAACTCGTCAGGACCAAGGCCGTTTTCCTCGGGCAACGTCTCCAACAAGGTCGTGTCATTGCCTTCGCCCAACGGAGAATCGACATAGCTAATGCTTTCGTTCAACTTCATAATCCGGCTTACGGTTTTTACCGGTTTATCCACCAGCCGCGCCACGTCCTCCAGGGTAGGCTCGCCATTCAAACGTTGCGCCAGCTTGCGTTGCGCCTTTAAATAACTATTGACCTCCTTGGCCACGTGAATCGGCAAACGTATGGTCCGGGTCTGATTGATTAAACCGCGTTCTATGGTCTGCCTAATCCACCAAGTGGCATAGGTGGAAAAGCGAAAACCCCGGTCCGGATCGAATTTCTCCACCGCGCGGATCAAGCCCAAATTGCCTTCCTCAATCAAATCCAGCAATGGCAAGCCGCGATTCAAATAGCGCCGCGCAATCGTCACCACCAGCCGTAGATTGCTTTCAATCATTATCCGCCGGGCGTCTTGATCTCCCGCCAACACTAAACGACCGTAATGTTTCTCTTCCTCCGCGGACAATAACTTGGATTTACTCAATTCGTTCAAATAAGCGCGCGTCACATCGTAAGCATGCGCGCCATCGTCCGCCAATTGCTCGTCATCGCCAGCTAAAACCTCGGCTTCAACCAACTCATTGACTTCAACCAGCAATAATCCCGTATCATCAACCGGATTTACTACATCAATCTCTTCAACTAACATAAAGAGGCCTCCTCATCATTAAAAACAGTTGTGGCGAACTTGCCACTTATAGTTATCTATGCGGCCAACCTAGCCTCTTGAAAAGAAGAGCTTCGCCGCGTCCTTAATAAGAATAACGTATCAACAAAACAAATATTTGAGCGAAGTCAAGAAATTGAGACAAAATCCAGCGAAATTGAAAAATAAAACAACATTCATTAATTCAAAGTGTTACGCTCTATTAACATCTAAATTTATCTGCACTCCTTTTAAATTGTACAGGTACAATGCTAAAAAGATAGAGTATTTTTACCTACACATTGTTTTGAGAACCCATTTCGCTACCACCTGTAACAACATTCCCTAGCCCGCTCACGCACACCCCATCCCATGATTCAGTCGCAACCGCCGCTCAAACGCACTATAATGCAGCATGAACGAACCAATTAAGAGCAATTACTAACCCCTAAATTGCGCCGACAACGCATGGCAAAAAAAAACGCCGACATGGGGTCTAATCACTTGGACTAGCCCATGCCAAGGCGTATTTAACTTACAACATTTAGCCTTTCGCGTCAACCTTTTTTACAAGCGCTCCACAGTCCCGCTTAAGGGGCGAATCGAGTTGCCGTCGGCATCCGCTTTGATCACCGAGCCCGAGCGGCCTGAGGTCAACATGGCCGCATAATTATTCCGCTCCGGTTGCAGGCCATCCAAATCCAGGCGGGGAACCGGGCCTTTGGTATCCAACACCAAAGTCACCTCCACCATACCGTGCTCGGTAAAACTAATCAATTTCTGAGCAAAACCATTTTCCGTTTGATAAGCCTGGTTAGGCTTCGTCAAAGGCAATACGCCTTCCGCCGTGAGCAACTGCAAATCCGCCGCCTCAATGCTGCGGGTTTTTGCATTGTAATCAATGCGTCCGGTCAATTTCGCACCGTCGGCGAAAGTCTCCGCCACCGCATAAACGCCGCTTCCCGCTTCGGCCCGGCAAACGCCGCTAGTTAAAGCCCAAACCGTCGTCACGGCCATAGCCGCTTTTAATACTGTAGACATAACATAACCTCGCGTTAAAGAAAATCAACTAATTTATTTGAACGAACGACTGCTAGTCATTCAATCATTCTGACAAAAATTAAAGCAAGTTTCACGCCAAGAGATAAGCGACCCATCCTCCTGACAAATCAAGCCCATCAGGATTTACAGCCGCAACTAATTGGGAATATCAACCAGCGGCGGTTGAAATCCACCACTCACTAGGCAAGTGCCATAGCACAAGATTAACGCACGCTTTTCCGTTTGCGCGTTTTTTTCTGTTTTGATGGCTTGGTTTGCGATTTTTGGATGGGAGCGCTTTTATGTTCGCTAGGCTTGGGCTTGGGCTTGGAATTGAGCTCGGCCTGCGCCCCGAAATGGGTTCCGCCGCTAGCCCTCTCCGGTTCTAAACTTTCTTTTTGCCTAAATACAATGAGCAAGTTAATAAAAAAATTAATAAAGAACGCAACGGCTATGCCTATGATCTTACATATTCGTGGGTCCCAATGCGTCAGTTGAATGCTAAACATCATGACGCCAATGTTAACCGTCATACCTAGCAAGGCGAATATAAAAAAAAGACCGAATTTCCTAACGGAAGGGATTTGTTTAAAAACAAAAATACTCGTCAATAAAAAATTAACCACCACCGCGACAAGAAAACTTGTCACCGCGGCAGGAAGAATCTCAACCCCAAACTCATGCAGCAAGGCGAAGCCGCCGCCATCGACAATTGCGGCCATGCCCCCGGTAAAAAAATATCGAAAAAATTTTATAATTAAATTTTTCATTATTTTTTGGGCGGCCAACAACAAAAAACCATATTAATGCAATGTAGTGAGTCTTGCAAACACTAAGAAGGTCTCACTGAACAAATATATATTTTTGTTTAGTTAATGTTTCGACATAAGGTATATCAATAAAAGTCGTGGTTAAAAACATCCCTGTGACCAACAAAACCAAAAACATTAACACCCGCTCCTTGAATAATTTTTCAGGCTTTTGCGCCGAGGAACCGGGCTGCATCGACAAAGCCAAATAATGACCAAATAAAACGATGATGAATGGCAACATCAAGATGTATTCAACGCGGTATTTAATCAAAAAAACCGTCAAAAAAAACGCCGAAGACATGGCATACATAAAGCAAGAAACGGTCAAGGAGGTTTCAGTATAACCACCAAAACTAGCACGATATCGAATCAACAAATCGCGGCCATGCGATTCCACGATCTCGCGATATTCTGAAAGACGTTTAGCTCCCATCAAAAAAGCGCCGCCTAAATAATAGGACAAGATGATCGAACTTGGCGGCAGCGTGGTCGGATCTATCATCACCCAACCTATCATTAAGCGAATCGGATTATTGATTGATTCTGAAATCACGTCAAAATAAGCCTTATCCTTTAAGCGCAAGGGAGGCACATTATAAAAAATTCCCTGCAAACCAAACAAACAGGCAACCCAAAACATGGTTTTACTGGCGCACCAAGCGCAGCCCAAGCCGACGATCATAAACGCCAGCCATTCCAACACGATATAGCTGCCGCGCATTTCCAGATTAACGGCGGTGCGCTTAGATTTACTAGGATGATGCTTATCAAAATCCCGGTCCAACCATTCATTAATCACATAGTTTGCCGAAGCTATGCATATCGCGGTTATCAATCCTAAGGCCACGTTTAGTTGCACGTTTTCAACTTGCACGCCGCGCAAAATATAAGCAAAAAACATTCCCGGAACGATAAATATATGCTTCGTACTATGATCAAACCGTGCGATTCTCAAATAATCCATCAAGGCGGCTTCATTTTTTTCGGCGGCGCCATTCGAATTTGTAGCTAACATCACTATTCCCTTGCGTTAATAAAATACTTTCACAATCATTGTTTCGATACGCAAAGTGCAAACTAAGCGTATTTATTTTTAAGACTTGGCATATAAAACTGAGCAATATGCACTATATAAAAACCGGCCGCCGAATATATAATAAAATCGACTATCCCTCTATATCTAGGGTCAAATACCACAAGCAAGGTGGTAAAAATCATATTAAATGCAAGAAAGACCAAGCCAAGCTTGGCTAAAGTATATTGTCTAAGGCTAAGCACGGTCAAACCCGCCACGCCGCACCCAAAAATCAAAACATCCAGCAATGAAGGAGCGGAAACCGTTGCGCAACAATGGTAAAAACTGGTTGGTTGGTTGCCGTGCTCGCCAAATTTACTCAATGGATTTAATTTGGAAGGATATTTCGCCACATTTCGCACCACTTTAATCAATATCTCCAAGGGCTGCTTGGCAATGGCCTGGGTTATTAATTTTGCAATCCATTTATCCATTTCAACATAACTTCCCGTGCCGGCAAGAATTTGATGATCAATAAATCCTAGCGATCCGCCATCGGGCCCAAACTGAGTAATATTTTTGACATAGCTTTGCTCAAGTTCATTATCAACAGGCAGATTAAGCGCTTTAGAATAGGTTAGACCCAAGGTATAACCGGCCACCTGACTCATGCCATGCACGCCAAGAGCTGTATTACGCGCCAGCCATGGAGAAATGGTTAGAAAAAAGGGTATTAGAAAAAAAACAAGTTGTTTGGCAAGGTTTAATTTTGCATCTCGCATCTCAAACGCCAACAAAGCCGCCATGAAAAAAGGCAGCAAAATGTACATCCCTCTTTCATAACAAGACGCTCCAACAGCGACGCCGGAAATGACAAACCAAAACCAGCGCCGAGAATCCAGACCCAAGGTAAACGTCCAAAAGGCTATGCTCAAGAAAAATAACTGAAACGCAAATGGATACAATACCGATACATAAAACGGCATCACCGTGCTAAAAAGAGCAAATAGCAATACTATTCCAGCCACTTGATTGCCCAATAGTTTTTTGCAAAACACGCTCCAAATGAATAGCGATAATATATAAAAAAATAACTGCACATAGACTAGCGAAGCATAATCAAAACCTAGTTTTTTTATCAAAATCAGCGCAATAGGATATAAAGGCTCTCTTTGCACCTCATCAATAATACACCCATTGTTTGCCATGGATTGATCAAAATACATTGACGAATAGATTAAATGGCTCGAATAGACTCCTGTTTCTTCGGTCGTACTGGCTATATCGGTAAATTTAGGGGTAAATCCAAAGCCAAGTATATCTTGTTTGTTAAAAGCATATAAGGAGACAATTCCAACAAGCGCCGACAAAAGCAATAAAATTAAATATGAGCGCACCGATAAGACTTCACCCTTCATACAAAATCCCAATATCTATTCACAAAATTAAGCCAACTAACTAATCCAAATCCGTCCATATAAGCTGTTAAGTGACCTCTGATTTAATCAGTTTTCCTAGCAAACCTTGGTCTCAACTCGTTGATTTCAATTACACTGAATTTTGAAACAACGAATAAATCAGAGCTTCCTTAAAGTACTCATGCATAAGTTTTTCGGTATTCAAGCCTTTAAAAACAAATGACTTATCGCACCAAAATGCCTGATTTATTATGTATATATAAGCGCTTAACCCACTTTAAGCATTCCTTTTTTTGGCGTATCTAGCAAATACCGACCTCAGGGTTTCATTGACCAACTGGGCCGCTTGCTTTCTTTCATCTCGCGCCAGACCGACGCGCCAAATCAAGACTAGCGCACTGAAACCGCCCACGCCCAATACGGTAATAAGCCTAGGATATCCTGGGTCCATGTAATATTCCGGAATGTCGGCCATCAATAGGCATAAGCCAAGCACGATGACATTCCTGCACACCACTTTTCTAATAAACTCCAGTACGGACAAATGAAATTTGATTCTAGAAAACCATAAAATCCCTAGCGCGTTGATCCCGGTGAAAATTAAATAATCAATATACAAGGATTCCGGCGGAAACCCCAGATAAAACAAAAGGCCGGCCACGGCGATTTGAGATAGATTCGTAACCGCGTTGAACACCTCAAAGATTTTAATATGGCCCACCGCGTAAATCGCCGTGGTAAGCGTCAGGAACATTTGTTGCAGCAATTCCCTTAACAAATGCAAACGGCAGAATTCCACAGTATGGGCAGGGTAATCCCCCAGCCACAGGCGTAGAATGTACGGCATTTCCAGAATGGCGGGCGCGTACAAAATCATCAATAAAAAAAAGCCGAACTTGCTGCCGAGCATGGCGGCTTGCACCATCATTTTGCGGTCGCCGGAGCCTTCGCTTTTGGCGATCAACGGATTCAAGGCCTTCAGCATGGTGTTGGCCAAAGCGCCGAGTTTACCGCTCAGTTCATTGGTAACCCCCTGGGCGGCATTGACCTTGGTGTCGAAAAACGTGTTCACCACGATAGCCTGGCCGTAATTGGCGGCGAGACTAGACATGGAACCGAGAAAAGACCAACCGGAAAACGAGGTCATGCTGCCCAGCAGTTTTTTATCCACCGCGCGCCGGAAATGAATGCGGCACTCTGGATAGCGTTTGCGGCAATAGACGATTTTAATCAGAGAAGAAATAAAAGGCGTCGCAATCATCAGCATGCCGTAATACAACAAACGGTCATTCTCTATGTGTTGCAAGGCCAGCGCTATGCCCAATTTAACCAGGGATTCGATCACGCTGACGATGGAATAGATTTTCATGTTCTCGCGGGAAATAATCACCGCGTCGTAAGGCGTGAATAGAATGGAGAACACCACTCCGGTCAAGGATAAGTGAAACAACAACCTGGCCTGCTCTATTTTATCCGGGCTAATGCTCAAGACTCGGTCAAACATGAAATAAGCCGCGATTTCCAGCATGAGCGCCGTCATGACGCCTGACGCCAAATGCAACAACAAACTGACGTTGAACACCCGGTTAATCACGTCTCGGTCGCCCTCTCCGTGATGAAAGGACATGAAGCGCTGCGTGGAGTTAGTGATTGAGCCGTTGATGAAGCCCAGAGTGGAAATAATGCCGGCGATTAAATTGAACAAACCGAAATCGGATTGCCCCAAGGCCGACAAAATCAATCGCGTGGTCCATAGCGAAATGAATACCGTTAAGATCATTCTGAAATACAGAATAAAGGTATTCTTGGTAACCCGTTTAGCAACTTCCATTTTCGGTCATCAAATATTGGCGATCAATGCTTGCAACATGCCCTGGGGCCATCCTTTTACAGAGCGCGAACCCTTGCCGCCCGCCCGCTCGACCTGACGTCATGAGTAAAAGCCGCTAGCCGGCAAAAACTGATGCGTTAAACTCCCATTGTACCATTATCCTTTATAAGCAAGCCAAGGCAATTCGTAGACTACTTTCGTCATCCGCGGCAACTGTTAAGACTTTAACTAGGTTTTCAAGCCCCAATCACAGAATCCACTGGCTAGCCTTGTTAGTAACCAACAAACAAATACTCCCGTACCTCATTCCGGTTATCCCCTGCCTTATGCCCCTGATTGCCGAACGAGTATCTATACTCCACCGGCACGACTTCGACATGCGCTTTATGCCGGCTCAGCAGCGCCGCCATTTCGTCCAGCGCCGGCAGGCTGTTCGAGGAATAAGACACCAGCAACACGCTGTCCTTGAAACGATTGAACAAGCTGTCGAACGCCGCCGCCGCGCCGTTGCGCGAGGAAAAAGGCGTGGGATAGGCCTTGAATTTCTTGGTCAAAGTATGGCGTTGCAACTCCACGCCTTGCCAGTCGCGGGCCAGACCCTCGACAAAATGGTAGCGGCGCACGTATTCGTTATCCGATAAGGGCGAGTAGTATGGCGGGTCTATATACACCAGGCCCGCTTCCCGCGGTTTCAAGGTCATGGCGTCGCCGTGCCTGGCCTGGTTGTCGCGGCCATTGTCGAACACCGCCTGATTGACTGCCGCGACGGCCTCTAGGAATTGAGCGCGGAATGACAGACGCAAATCCTTGCGCCCGTCGTCGTAACGCTGACCGACATAGGTGAAAATGCCCCGCGGGCGTTTTTTCAAACACGCCCTTATCAGCGCCGTCATCGCCAGCGCGCGTTGATAAGGGTTTTTCAAGGCCTTAATGTTGGCGCGCAGAATGTCGATCAGCCGATTGTCCTCGTCGCTGTAGTACAGGCCCTGGAATTCGCGCGCGACGAATCCGTCGGCCGGGTGATTCGGTTCCAACAGCGCTAGCGCCTCGTCCGGGGATAGCGTCACCGCATTATTCTCGATCATGGCCTTGGCGAAGGTCGCCGACATCGCCAAATAATCGTTGCTAACCACTTGCTTGCCGCGGGACTTAAATAAATAGCCGACCGCGCCGCTGCCGGAAAACAAATCAATCACCGTCTCAAACTCAAATTGCGCGGCCGCCGCCCAAATCTCGGCCAGCAGTTTTTGCTTGGAGCCCATGAAGCGGGTAGCGGGGTATTTGCGGGTTTGCTCGTTTAGCGGTTCGGTGACTAAGCGGATATTAAATCGAGCCTTGGGCGGAATGTTGATAATCACATCCTCGCCGCTACGTCCCATGGCCTTGGATGAAATATTGCGCTTGGTTTGCACCACTTCCGCGCTAAACCCCCGGTATTGCTCATGCACCCAGGGGTGATTGGCGTTGGTCAAAATGACGTGGCAACCCAACTCGTGCAGCCGCATGACTTCGGCGGCCAATTCCCGATGATCTTCCGCGTGGAATGGGGCCTTGGTATAGCGTTTGAAGTCGGAATAGACGGAAACCGGCAAATACGGCGGGTCAAGAAAGACAAAATCGCCGGCGCGGGCGTAATCTCTTAACACCGCCTTATAATCGCCCAATACTATGGCGGCGCCGGCCAGCATCGCCGCCGCCGCGTGCAATGCGTCCTCGTCCAGAATTTTCGGGTTTTGG
Organism: uncultured Pseudomonadota bacterium; assembly: GCA_903928965.1. Lineage (GTDB taxonomy): Bacteria > Pseudomonadota > Gammaproteobacteria > Methylococcales > Methylomonadaceae > Methylomonas. The sequence continues at coordinate 77,696 of CAIYSZ010000114.1, read as the reverse complement.
TAGCGCCCAAAGGGCACATTAAACCGTCCGGCGCGGTTGACCCGGTACAAGCCGTTATAGCAAGTGCGGTTTAGATACAAGGTCCTGGCCGCCGCCTCGGTTTTGGACATACCTTGCCAATCCAGCGCCCGCACGGCGTAGAAAAACGCCTCGTCGTGCCGGTAAGCGCGCAAAGACTCAATCACCGCCTCCACGTCCTCGGCCACGGCTTGATAAAGATTGATCAATTCCGGATTAATGTCCGCGATCACCCCCCGTTGCGGGCGCAAGGCAAAAAACAGCGCCCCGCCGCCAAAAAACGGCTCAATGTAGCGCTCATAGCGGTTTGGAATCTTGGGCAAAATATCGCCCAGCAACTGCGTCTTACCGCCGGCCCATTTCAACAAGGGCCGGGCCAAGGGGAGTTCCTTGACGGTGTGTAGGGTGAGCGCCGCTCCCGTGGCTTCCTTCATGATGCGCTAAATTCCGGCGACCGGATTATAATTATAAATGGAATAATAATCTGTATCAAAATCCGCCGGTCCGCTGCGGACGGCGGCAAATCCTTAACAGATGAACGCGCGGAATGTTGCTAGCGGTTCCATTCAGCGATAGTCGCCGGCACGGCGGTGTCTGATCCGCGTCTGGCGGCTACTGGCGGTCCTTCGTTGGGCTTTAGCGTCTTGAACTGGCCAACTTCCCACGACAAACCTCAATAGACTAGACTGATGACTAGTCTATCGGTATTGTTGTCGCCCCGCAAGTGAACCGATAAACCATCTCCCGCTCTCTGTTCCTATAAGGAAAATTGTGAATACACAACCAACCGTTGCCATAACAGTGGATAAATGTGTCTAATCCGCCTTGTCTTGAGGTAAACTGAGACTTATCGGCAAGCAACGCAAGGCAGGTTTAACCAATGATTTATTGTGGAAATTATCCATAGATGAGTATCGCAATGTCAGAAAGCCAAAATCAATCCTTATCGGGAGTGAACAACAATCAACGGATATGCAGCCTAATACAAGAACTTGGACACAATGAGACTTATAAGCAATTGAATCGTGAAATGGGAGAGCTAGCTGCCTATAAACACTTTATTACCGCGGCGGCATTTTCCGCCATAGGCAATCAGGACAACGGCATCGCCAGTACCCATAAGCTTTATGCGGCTTTAAAAGACGCCATGAGCAGTCGTCATGCGCCCAGTGTGGAACAAATAAAAAACGACTTAATAAAATCAACGCCGACTATTATTGTTTGGATGGAATCCTTCCATACCACTAGCCATGCCGAACGCCTGCTGGAAGTCGTCAATGGCTTGCAAAATGCCGGACTACACGTGATTATGCTAACCAGCGAAGACACTATTAATACCTTAACCGGCCATGGCAAACAATCGCTAGACGGCTTCGGTTTTAATCCAAAAACCGAATTTGTTATATTACCCTCGCAAATAACATTCGAGGGGCTAAAACCAGGATTTACTTCTCAAGAAGTCGAGAATTATTACCCCTATGTTCATATGGAGCATCCTGAGATACGGAAAAGGCGAAAAGCAAAAATTGATGAACTGGCAAACAAAATAGGCGAGTTCCCCTGTGTGACCCACATCGTCACTGAAATGTGGCCTGTATCCATGTGCGTATTCACCGATGAAATTACCTATTTAAAGCAGCGAATCAAAACCGATGCTCCCGACGCTTTAATGGTCAGTATTATTCGTGATATTCCCTTTTACGACTCCACCCGTTTTAACAATCTGGAGAATGAACTTCACCTCCTGGAAACGGAGTGCGATAAAATATTGGTGCGGGGCGACAGCGGCTCTCTTGAGCAGTTTTTTCCGCCGCGGCGCTTGCAGGCATTATCGGAGAGGATGACGGTTGTAGGTCATTTCATTTTTCCGGGCGTACCGGCTAGGGATGCGCGCATTTCCGATAAAGAACGCACGGTGTTGGTTTCAGGGGTCGGGTCCTTCAATGACGAAACCGACCCGCAAAAAAATCCGGATTTGCAATTCTATTTGGGCATAATACGCGCCAAAAAATTTACCGCGCTCAATAACAGAGTGTGGCTGGTATTGGTCAGCGACAAGTGCCCGGAACCATTTTATGCCTTGATCCAAAAAGAAGCGGCGCATGACCCAGGCATTGTTTTGCGGCGCAAACTGCCTATTTTAGAGCATCGCAAACAAGTGGCCAATTGCGCCCTGTTTATCACCATAACCGGATATAGCTCCGTATTGGCCGGCATTGCCGCGGGCGTGCCGACGGTATCGGTTCCGACCGAAGTGTTCGCCTATGGCGACCCTGAAGGCATTAATGACCGCCAAGTGCGCTCTATCCGCTATGATGCGCTCCGCCAGGACGAGACGGACCCGCAATCCGCCAGGCCCGCATGGCTGCTGCCGGTGGACTTTCTTGGCAACCCGGAAAAAGTCGCCCATGTGATTGACAATGCATACCTTAGACATAACCCTAGCCTATCAAAGTCGTTTAACTTTGATGGGGCCAAAAACGCACGAGACAGCATACTCAATGATTTTATTTTACGGCCAAACCACAAGCCGGCCAACGCCAGTTGAGAAAACAAAAATGAAACCGTCAAACCGTCAAACCCGTCACCCGTGATTAAGCCATCGTAGAGCCATTAATCGACCATTAGGAGAAAAAAATGAGTGAGAAGTGCCCTCAAGCCACATATCACGACGCCTCAGTGTTTAAAGAACTCTTTGGCAGAGAGGCCAGTGAAACCATCCAAGACATGGACAACGCCGGTGACGATATCGCAAATCAAGCGCCCTCGGTAGGCATAGACATCAATCTCGTGGGAATTGATGACAAGCGCACCTATTTTAACGTTGAGGACCCACTCGCTAGCGGCTCCCCGATAACACTATACTCTAAAGTCAGAGTGGGCATTGAAGTGCCTAAAACCTTGCGCGGAATTCACGTCTCGCGTTTGAATGACTCCATCGCCAGAATATCCCAAGCGAGGACATACAAAAATGTGCACGACTTTGCGCATGCCTTGGCTAGCGATATCAAACAAACGCAGCAAGCTAGTTTGGTCAGCGTCAAGGTCGAGGCTGATTACATCACATTCGCCGATGTACAGACGATAAACCAAGCGCCGCCAAAAAAAACCCAAGACCGTTTTCTGCTTTTGGCCGAGGCCAGCATCGATAACGACAACGAGCTTGCCGCGGCGGGGATAGAGGTCAACCATATCACCAGCTGCCCTTGCGTGCAGCAAACCATTCGACATGCGGTAGGCAAAGAGTCCGACCTGCCATTGCTTACCCACTCGCAACGCTCGATAACCCGAATTCTGTTGACCGGCCTTAGCCGGGACGTGAACCTAGCGGAATTTTTAAAATCCGTTGACGCGGCGGTTTTTCTGGCGCGCGACACCTTGCCGCGCCCTGGAGAAGCCAGTTTGGTTTTTCGTTCGCATGAACAACCGCAGTTTATTGAAGATGTGGTTAGACAAGTCGCGCATCAGCTGTATCGGCAATTTGGGGAAAGCCATCCTGAAGCCGGGATACATATTGAAAGCCGCAGTTTGGAGTCTATTCATACCTTTGACATCGTCGCGGTTCTGGATACCTCCATGCGGGAATTGAAAGCCCACGGCCTTTCGGCTGCTCCGCAAGCGCATAAAAAGATCGAAACCCGGTGGAATCCCTTATCCGCATAGATGATTACCCTATCCGGGAGCGACGGGATTTAATTATTGTCGGCGGGGGGCCGTGCGGACTCGCCGCCGCATTAATCGCGGCTCAGAATGGCCTCAAGCCCTTGATCATCGACAAGGGATTAGCTTGCGGCGGACAACTGCTTACCTGGATAGATTTTCCCATAAGAGATGTTCCAAGTTATCCTTCAATAGTCGCCCCTGATTTGGCCGAAAAGTTATTGTCGCAAGTTAAGGAAGCCGGAGTCGAAATTTGCGGCGGTCAAACCGTGCACGAGATAACAAGCACGGCCAATCAGGTTTACGTCAGTGTTGACAACAACCTGGTCTATGCCGGTTCCAGCGCGCTTATCTGTACCGGCGTAGCGCCAAGGACCTTGCATGTACCGGGCGAGAATAGCATTGCCTGGGGCAATCCGCACGCCAACGCCCAGCGTTCGGGAATGCTGTGCGTGGTGATAGGCGGCGGCGACGAAGCATGCTCCGCGTCTTTATCCTTGGCGGCGTCCCACGCCAAGGTTATCCTCATTGCCAGAGGAAACATAAGCGCCAGACACAGGTTTTTCGACCCGGTTAAGGCGAATCCGGCGATTGAAATATGGCGCGGGGAGCAGGTGTCGAGCATAGAGAGCCACGGCGAACAGTTTTTATTCAAGCTGGCTTCCGGAAAAGAAGTCCTAGCCGATGCGGCCTTTATCCGGATTGGCATGCAACCCTTCATACCGAAAGTGCTTCCCCGGCCCGCATTCCATGCCGATGGCAGATTGACTATTGATAGCGAATGGCGCACGACAACGCCTTTAATTTATGCCGGCGGCGACGCGGTTAGACCGCCGGCGCAACGGTATATCAGTATCGCGCTGGCGGATGGCGTCGGGGCGGCCAGAGCCATTGCCAATGATCTATCCAGCCCGCTGTAAGCGCTCAGCCGCCCTATTTGAAAATCATATAAAACGGCTAAACTGGCTTTATGAGCAATTAAACTAAAATAAAGCCACCTCGGATGAGATGGCTTTAGCGCTTGGACGGAAAATTAAGCGAGGGTTGTCTTCGCGTACAGCCGGATTAACGGCTGTAACCGCTCAGCCCCCCATCCCTAATAACGGCAATAAATAGTAATCGACAACGGATAAACAATCACGGCAAGCCAGCCAAATCCGATTGGGAACCGAAGTGTTACGATTCCTTAATATTAATAGGGCTATCCGTCCAAGCCGAGACATTTTTACCTGTGAGCGGATGCGTGTTGCCCGCATGTATTCTCGATTGCGGCGGGCTCCGCTGGCTGACGCCCGCGCTCCCAACGAACACTCGCATTTTTAATGTCCCGGCTTAAGTGAGTAGTCATAAATAGCAAGCCGCTTGATGTTTATTACTGGTTAGACTATTTAAGCAACCATTAAAACCAATGAAAAATAGGGGAATACTTAAGTTAGCGATTAAATTATACAACATAAAATTTCAACCTCTCAGCTCATGGAAATTTTATTTAACTTAGGGTGAAGCCATGATAAAAACCCTTTCAACACCCCTCTTTCCCCGCCCTTATCTCCGCCATGCCGCAACGCCCGAACCCTAGCAAATCCACGTGCAAGGACAAGAATTTAATCGGAGCCGCCGCTTTTACCGGCCTGTCGTTCCCGGAATCCGCGACGGCCAGCAAAACATCAGCTAGGCGGCTAATCGCGGCCGCCGCCGCGCCGGAGGCGTCGGGTAAGCCCAGCGCCGATTGCGACTGCGGTAGCCCCAGGCTTAATCCCGGCACCTGAATATTGCTGGCGTTAACCACGGCTTGCGCCGCCAGCACCCCGTTCAATCCGGAGATGCCGCCCTCGCTGGCGTTAATCACCCCGTGCGGGGCGGCGAAAGCAAAACTTCCGATCACCGGGCTGTGATATCCCGATTGAGCGCGGATGCCGCTGCCGCTGACCACGGCGGGATACGCCAGAATCAAATTGCCCAGCGCGTCGTAATAACCCGCCGGCAACGGCGTCGCCAACGACGAATTCGCGCCGCGCCCGGCGTCGATATTGCCATCGTTGGACCAAATGGTAATATCGCCGCCGTCTAGGGTGAAAATCCTTGATTCGTTCACCAGCACGTCGCCATGCGTCAAAATATTCACAGACCCCGCCGCCTGCGCCACCACACCCAGATCAGCGGCGGACTTATTCAAGGAAATATCCGAAGCCGCCAACCCAACGTTCAACAAGCCGCCGGGCGCCAATAAATTGATATCCCCGCCGGCCAAGGTCTGAATCTGGCTAAAATCCAGCACGATATCGCCCGCCGCGGGTTTGGGAAACAAGGCGGCGATAGCCTGATAACCGATTTTATAATCCGCCGCGTCACGGGTAATTTGCTCCAAGGTCGCCGCCCACCGGAATTGGGCGAACAAAATCGGCAAGGCCCAATGCAAGGCGGCGCTCTCGCCGCCGTTTTCAGTCCAATTCTTTTCGGCGGCCCGCGCCGAAGCCAATATTTGGCTGTAGGCCGACGTCAACAACGCCAAATCGGAGCCGCTGGCTTTCACCCCCGCCATTTGCGCCTGCACTTGCTGAACATAGGCGGCGCTGGCATAGGTTTGTAAATAGTGGTTTAAACTGGCGGCGGTCGCCGCCGCGCTAACGCCGGCCAATACCGAGATACTCGCCCCGGAGACTCCCGCCAACGCCGGGTTGCTTAAGCCGCCGTAACTGACTATGCCCGCCGAATCGCCTAAATCCAGGCTACCGCCGGCCCAAACATCCAAGTTGCCGGGGCCGGAAATTTGAACAAAACCGCTGCCGATAAACTCCCCGGTAGTCAAATTGCGCACATTGGGAAAGCTAATGTTTCCGCCGGCGCTCAGCGTGCTCACATCTTGCGACGCGCTTGGCAGATTCTGCAAATACAAACTCAAATTATTGATGTTTTGCGCCGCCGAAATCTCGGTCGCCTTCGCCGCGCTCAAAACCGCGCCATCCTGCAAACCTACGATATTTCCGCCGGCCGCCACTTGATTCGGCTCGGTATCGGCGGCGTGGACCGGCGTTGCCGCATGCGCCAAGGCATTATCATAATTGCTCGGCAGCCAATAATCGGTGTCCAAGCTAAAACGGGTAGTCGCCTGCGCCGCGGGCAACAGGGAGCCCGGCGCGACGTCCAATTGCCCGAAAGCCGCATCGCTGGCGAAGCTGATATCCGCCGCCGCGTACAGATCGAAGCTGCTATTCGCCGCCGGGGCCAGGGTCATCACATTATTGACCTCGATATCTCCCTGCCACGCCCCCAGCCACAAATTCGCCGGATACAAGGCCAATAGCGGCGTAACATCGGTTTCATAATTCAGATTATTGTAAAACGAGCCTGATCCGGAACCGGCGCAGCTGGCGTCCGAGCAGGGCGTGATTTGCCGGCTAATCAGGGAAGTGTTGTTGTTCAATACGATGTTCCCGGCCAGACTTTGCAGCTTCAGGCTGCTTTGCGCGGTGTAAGTCAAGAAATAATCCATTTTCGAGGACTGGACCCCGGCTTGCGCCACCACAAATGGATTAAACACACTACTCAAGGCCAAACCGTCGCCCGCGGTCAGCGAAAATTGCGCATCGCCTATCGCCAGCGCCGGGCCGCCGGTATATTGCGAGCCTCCGGTAATGGACCCGCCGGCGCTAATACTCGCCTGCCCTTTCTCCACATAAATCAAACCGCCTTCAATATCGCCGCCGGCGTGCACCACAATATTGCCGCCGCCCTGCTCAATCAGCGTAGCCACGCCGTCCGCCACCCGCGACAGTGCGTTGGTCGGCGCAACCACAGACAAGTCCACCACATTGCCTCCGGCATTAACCGTGATATTACCGCCGCCCAAGGCTCCGACATTCTCTCTAAATCCCAAGCCGGCGTTGACGGAAGTAGTGCCCGTACCCGCCGCCCGCGGCGTCGCCTGCCCGAAATCAATGCCCCAAGCGGTAGGCAAATTCAATTTACCGATGGCCGCGTTCGGGTTCCAATCGCCGGAGCGTTGCAACCAGTCCGAAACCACCTGCGGCGTACTAGCGCCGATAATGTCGCCGCCAGCCTGTAAACTCACCGAACCGCCCTGATCCGGATATTGCACCGCAAACGTTACCGGCCGGTAATTAGCGTAAGAATCGGTCAGCCCCGACGCCTTGCCGGCGGTATACACCACCGAGGTCCAATCGGTCAATGTAATATCGCCGCCGGTCGTCAGGCTTATATCTCCGGTTCCGGTGCGGACCCAAGTGTTGGAGGCAATAGTCAAATTACCCGCTCCCGCTTCCGTAGCGGTCAAATTCGCCGCGCCGGCGGCCGCTCCGGCCACCAGATCAAAACTCCAGGAATCGCCGCTGCTCAATTGCCACGAATTTCCAACCAAATTAAAACCGTCGCCAAGACTTTGCTCGATATTCAAATCCCCGGCGGAACGTAGGCTCAACAAACCCGGCGTGGCGACCGCGCCGGTCAGCGCCGCCGTGACGTTCCAATCCAGCGCGCTAGTCTGATCGTTGACGATATCCAGCCCCGGCGCGAGACTAAACCCGCCTAAGCGCTGTTGCAAATCGGCATTGGCGGCGGCGTTATTCAAAAAGGTTTGGCTGTCCGCCAATAGGCCGCTAAACAACGTATTGTCCGGCGCGGCGTCTTGCGTATGCGCAAAGGCGTAAACCACCGCTTGCGCGGCCCCGGCCGGCGACGCCGCCGCAGTCACCGCCGCATCGTTAGCGCCCAGGCGGTTGACCAGCAGCATCACCTTGCCGCCCGCGCCGCCCGCGCCGCCGGCCACGGATAATGCCGCGCCGGCGGCGATGCCGACGCCCCCGCCGCCGCTCACTGGCGCGGAAGTCAGGGTAATCACACCGCCCGCCGCGTTCGCCGCGCCGGCGTTAGCGCTTAAATTCGCTCCCGCGCCTATACCAATCCCGCCGTTCGCCGCCAACGCAATGCTGCCCGACTGAGCGCCGCTGGCATCCAAAGCGCCGTCTATCGTTATCGTCCCATTGTCGGCGCTCAAGGCTATCGTTGCCGCGTCCATGGCCTGCCCGGCGGCCAATTCAATATTGCCGGACGTATAATGCAAAGACACCGCGCCGCTAAACCCGCCATGCGCCAATTGCGTCAACAAAGCCGCCGGAATCAGGCCCGGACTGTCGGCGGCGGTCAAACTAAACTCCCCGCCCGCGCCGCCTTGGCCGCCGGAGCCCAGCAAAACGCCGGCCACGTTCACCGCCCCTTGCGCCGCCGACAGGCTCAAATCGCCGCCGGAGCCGCCGCCAGCGGCGGCGGCCAGATTCAACACCGCCCCATCCGCCACGTTCACGTCCCCGGCGGCGCTAAGCAGGCTAATCCGCCCGCCGTCTATGAAACCGGCATCGGCTCCGTTGATGGCCGCCGCCTGACCGGCGACGTCGATTTGCGCGCCGGCGGCCAAGTTGACGCCGTTCGCCGCGCTCAAAGTCACCGCGCCGCCGGTGAAGGCCATCAAGCCGGAGTCGGCAATGACGCCCGCATTCACCTGCAATTGCGCGCCATAACCGGAACCCGCCTCGCCGCCGCCGCCGGATAAGGTAAATTGATGCCGGCCTAAATCAATTCGCGTATTTGCGCCGGCCAGACCGGTCCACACCGGCGCGGACACCGACACGTCCGCGCCTATGGCCAAATTGCCGACGCCGCTTTCCAGCATCTCCTGCTTGGCGTCAATGGAAACCTGATTAAAGCCTTGCAGCGCATAGCCGCCGGCTCCAAGCGTCACCGTCGCCGCCTGCAACCGCAAATCCCCTTGTCCGCCGGACCCGGCCACGCTTGTTCCCGCCGCGCCTGAATTTTGCAAAGTCAATTGTGTGACGTCGATTTGCGCACTCTGGCCGGCGCTTAATCCGCTGTTGATCTCGGCCGCGTCCAACGTCAACGCCGCGGCCTGCACATCCGCGCCGGCGTCGATATTAATGCCGCCGGCGCTACGCAGGGTCAGACTGCTAACATGCAAATTATCCAGCACGCTCGCCGGCAATTGCAGCCCCCCCTGCGCGGACCCCGCGCCGCCCAGTGTAATTAGGCCGGCGCTAAGGCTTAAATCGCCTTGCGGCATGTGCAAGTTTCCCAACAAACTACTGTTACCGGTGGCGTCTATCAACATGGAGCCGGCGCTGCTTAGCGTAGCGCCGGCGGCAATGTTCAAGTCGCCTTGCGCCTCTTGGACGCTGGCGCGCTCAATTGTCGCCTGACCGGAGTCGGACAGCCTGAGCAAAGCGCCAGCGCCGTCGCCGTTGGCATCGCTGACCTGCAATAGCGTATCGCTGCGGCCGGCCGCGCCTTGCGCCGTCAATTGCGCGCCGGACTCGACGTCAAGCGTTTGCGCGGCCGCCAATACTATTTCCGGCCCTTGCAATTGCGCGTCGCCGGCCACGGTTACCGTATCGGCGGTCACCGTCAATTGCGTCGCGCCGCCGCCGCGCGTGCGCTTGCCGCCGATCAAAATACTGTCCACGCCTAATTTGTTCAAACTTTGGGTGGATAAGGTTATTACCCCGTTCGCCGCCGGCGCGGCCTGGCTCGCTAAGCGGATATTGGCCGCGCTGATGTCCAACATGCCGCCCAAACCGCCGCTGGCGGCCTTGGCCGCGATATCCCCGGCCAATTGCAAATTTTGCGTGGCGTTCAAACTTAAATCGCCCGCGTCTTGCGGCAGCGACGCGCCATCGTTTTTCGCCGCGAAAAAACTCCCGGCGCTGCTTAGCAAATACGGCGCATAGCCGGCCACGCTAGCGCCGGTTTGCACTTCGTAACCGGACCACAATGAAGCGCTGACTGAACTGCCCGACTGGTAAATATACCCGGCCGCCGCCACGCCGCCGTCCACCGTGGTTTGCGTCGTGTTCGCCGCCATGCCGGCGCTACCGGCCAAAGGGGTGATTAAATAAGCCCCCGGCAATAAAGCATCGTATGACGGCAGTAGTTGATAATCCCCGGCCGGCAAACCGGCGGCGGCGGTCAAATAAATATCCTCGCCCGCGCCAAGACCGGCGCCGGCGCTTTGCAAGGGATCATAGGCGGCAAAGCCGTCTTGCCGTTCCGGCAATACCGCGTAACTGGTTTGATAAGTCTGGCTCAGAAAATCGATGTTACCGCCCGGAGCAGGCGTCAATTCATAGGCCTGCAAATCGCCGCCGCCGCTTAAATCCACTTTGGAACCGCTTTGCAAATCCAGATTCGGACTATTCAGCGTGATCGACTTCTCCGGCGCGCCGGTTTGAATATTCACCGCCTCGCCCAAAGGATAAATCCAATATTCGCCATTGCCTTGGGTATAGCCAAATGGAATCGCGGCTAGCCCAGCATCGGCCACCGAGGTCAAACTGCCGGCCGCCAGAATCAAACTATCCGCCGCGGTCATGCTGATACGGCCGAATGGGGCCAAAATCCTGCCGGCGTCGGTAATCGCGGCGGCGCTAATATTCAAGGCCCCGGCCGCCGACAACGGCGTCTGCGGCGCGCCGCCCGCCGCGCCTATGGAAACGCTGGCGGCGTCAATGCTGAATTGCGTCATTGTAGACGGATACAAGGCCTGCGCATCCAAGCTCAGTGCGCCTCCGGCGCTCAACGCCCCCAACAAATCGCCTTCCAAATTCGGATTCACGCCAACGAACTCGATTGCCCCGCTGCTCGTGAATTGGCTAGACCCAAACCCGTTCAAGGCCAACGCGCCACGAAACTCGATTTGCCGCGCCTTCGCTTGCAACAAACCGCCGCCAGCGCCCAAAACCGCGCCGGGCAAGATGCTTTGATTTTGACTGGAGCCCACGGTCAACACATCGGTAGTCAGGTTCACCCCGCCGCCGGAACCCGCCGGGATAAAATTCACCGCCGGCGCATCCAATTCTATCCGCAAGGCGGCGCTCAAATTCACCGAGCCCATGAAATCTATCGCCCCCAATTGCGGCTCGGCTTGCGACTGCGTCTGGGTATTGATATAAGTCTCCAATTTCACGCCGGCGAAACCGGCTTGCGCGATTTGCCGAGCCGAAATCGCCGCCACCCCGTTAACACCCGGCGTCAAACCCTCGGACTCGGCCGCCGGCAGCTGGCTCACCTGAATCACCCGTTCGCCGGTCGGAAACGGCACGTCAAACGGCTCATTCCGGTTTTGCGCATTCAACTCCAGCGTCAAACTACCGCCGGCCGCCGTGGATTGCCCGCCGCCGGCGGTAGCCCCGGAACCGGCCGCGGCGGAGAAGCCGCCGTATAAACTCATGCCCTCGGCGGCTTCCAAACTCACCGCCCCGGCGTTGCCGGCCACCCATTGCCGCGTCACCCCTAAGCTGTTGATCAACTGCACCGGGGCAGCCGTTCCGGACACGTCTATACTCGCCCCGCCGGCCATTAAAATATACCCGCGCTCGGCATTCAAAGTCACCGTGCCGGCGTCCAACACCTGGCCCAGCGCCACATTCGGCGCATAAGGCGTGTTGATGACCGCCCCCGGAGCCGCCAGCCGCGCCTGTCCGCCTAAGGTAATCGCTTGCAGCGGATTGTAACCGGGATCGGAATTCGCGTTCGGCGGCGGTTCCACGGTCAGGCTTATGCTCCCCGCCGGCGCATCCACCGCGCCGTCGACCGTAATATTGGCATCGGACAATAAACCGACCTTCGCGTTTGGATCGAAGACCAAGCTCGCCCCGCCGGCGATGGATAGACTTGCGTTCTCGTCCACCCCCTGCACCGTCTGTAGAACATTCAAACTTAAATCCACCGCCGTGCGCTGGTATAAGGGTAACAAGACCGGAGCGGCTATTTGCCTTAATTCCGCGCCGCCGGCCACCTGCGACGCCACACCGCCCAATAGCCAATTTTGCTGCCGCAACGGGGCCGCGTCCGCCGCCCAAAGTAAACCGCCATCATTGGCGGTCAATTTATACGCGCCAAACGCGCCCGCGCCAAACAAGGCGCTGGATAAAAATAATTGGCCCTGACTCGCCGCTTGCACGCCATCCACTATGGTCACACTATTGGCGGTGACGCTCAACTGCCCGTTTTGGCTCAAGGCAATGGCCGACAGTTCCCCTTGCAAATTCAGCGTGGTTTCAGCATCGTTGCCGGCGCTGCTCAAACTAAGCGACCCGCCGTCGCCGGCTAGAATTTTACCGCCGGCCTGCATCCAAGCGCCGCCGTCGGCGCGCAATTGAGCTCCGGCGGCCACGCTTAAATCGCCCTGCGCGCTCAAACTAAGCGACCCGCCGGCGTAAGCCGTTAAACCCAAGGCTTGTTGCTGTTGCAAGGCCAGCCAATCGTTAACCCACAAGCCGCTGACGTCAATGACCGCCCCTGGACTCACTTGAATCGCGCCGCTGCTGGCGCGGGTTCTATCCACGCCGACTTGGGTGACGAGGCTAACGCTTCCACTCGGCGCGACTATCGCTCCGGCGTCGTTAATCGCCCCCGCTTGCAGGCTAAATTTGGCAAAGTCCGGTAAATTTAATTGCGTTCCCGGCAGGATGCTCGCATTTCCGCCGGTTTTAATGCTCAAGGTTTGCACGCCGTTTTTGAATAAGGCATTCGACAAAGTCAGCGGCGTTTGCGCCGTGGCGGCGGCCAGCGGCGTTACCGCCGCTTGATTGCCGAACACCACGTCTTGCTGATAGACGCCGGACCAAGCGCTGTCCACGGTCAATTGACCGCCTTGCGCCTCGGTCGCGGCAGTACGTTGATATTCGCCGTTGACGGTTTGCGCCAAGATATCGCCATACAACAAGCTATCCCGGCTGACGATATTCACCACCCCGGCGTTCATGCCTTGCCGGTACGCCGCTTGATAGGCAGTGATGTCAAACAACTGGGTATACACCCGTTGCGGACTGGCATCGCTCATGCTGACCATGGATTGATTAGCGCTGACCAGTTCCGTGGTAAGCAGCGCGCCGGCCTGATAATCCAACCAGCCGCCGGAAATATCCACCCTTGAACCAGGGGCCAGCCAAGTATCGCCGTCGGACGCAAAATTCACCGTGCCGGCGTTGGCGTTGCGGTACAACACCGAATACTGCCGTTCGGCCAACGCGCCGGAAATGTCGGCCAAATCCGTGCCCGCGCGTGCATCCAAATACACTTTCTGGCCGTACAAAACCCCGTTTTTCTGCCACGGATCGTTGCGCAACTCATTGCTGAACAATGTCAACGACACCTGATTACTAGACATGGACATCGGCACGTCTTTAACCCCGGACACGTCGATGCGGCTACCCGGCTGCATGATAATCCGGCTTGGGTTGGCGGCGCTGGTCGGCAAAGCCGGCGGCAAATCCGGAAAATCCTGGTTGCTATACACCGGGGAAAGATTAGCCTCCAGATTAACCTGGCCGCCATGCGCGGTAATCACGGCGCCTGATTGCATCTGCACCAAGCCGCCCTCAATGTCGATCACCGATTGCGGCTGCGCCTGACTAGCCGCCGCGTCGCCCGCGGAACCGTCCAACGGCGACAGGGTTTGACTGCCCGACGCCAACGCCACGCTGGCCTGTTCGCCCAAACCGTCGCCCAAATCCTGTCGCCGCACCGTTCCATCCGCCGCCGGCTCTAAAATATAATTAGTGACGGTGCTGTTCGACACGTTGACCAACTGCGCCCCTTCCCGCGCCAACAAACGTACGCTGCCGTTTAAAGCTACCGAGGTACTGGCGGAAATCAAGCCTTGCTGCGCCACCGCAAAACCCATCATGGTGGTGTTGCCATGCTGAGTCAAGATAGAGCCCAAATTCTTGACGCCCCCCCCGGTTTGCACCTCTACCAGCAAACCGCGCAAATCAGACGAACTCGACTCTTGCAAATACACTTTATCGCTCGCCGCCGCCAAAATCACTTGACCGTCCGGGGCCTGGATGACTCCATCGTTTTCCACTTCCGGCGCCGCCAGCAAAACCCGCCCGCTGTCTTGCGCGGTGATTTGCGCGCCCTTCTCCACCCACACCCTAATTTTTTCCGGCCCGGTTGGGGTTTGCCGGTAAATACTTCCATCGGCGGTCAACGCCGCCACCGGCGTGGCGGCGGCGTTACCGGCCACGCTGACGGCAGGCGCGCCGTCGCTGACCACATTGACGATGCCTTGTTGAAACACGCTGTCGCTAACACCGAGACTGCTGGCCACCAAGGTATTCACATTCACATCGCTCCGTGGACCGAACAAAAAACCGTTGGCGTTAATTAAATACACCTGGCCGTTGGCCTTGACATCTCCCAAAATCTGGCTGGCGTCGGCTTGATGAATATCATTCAAGGTTATCGATTGCGCGCTGGGCTGCTGAAAATCCACCCTATTGCCGGCGGCGATATTGAATTGGCTCCAATCGATGATCGCCTCGGCGCTGGTTTGATTGATGGTCAAATCCTTGCCGTCGGCGCTATAGAGTCCCGACACCGCGCCAAGTTCCACGCCCGCGGCGTGCAAAGCCGGGCTGGTTAAATCAGGTACGCTTTGCCCCGTGGGCTCATTATTGCCCACCACCGGCAAACCGAATTCCTGCCCGCCGGCAGGGCAAGCAGCCCCGCCTAGCGCTAACCCTAAGTATAGCGCCGGATAATTTTCCGCGCCGCATAGGCGGAAAACCCGCGTCAGGACACTCGGTTTCGGCATGCGCTTTACCTAGGCCTGCGCCAATCGATATGTATAAACAAGAATATCATTGTCTATCCTCAACCACTATCAACAAGAATCTGCTGCGAATCAGGCAATGCATTGATTAAATGCACGTTAAGAACATAACGTAATTTTGCTAAAACTGCAATATTTTAGTCAATTTAGACAAATACCCCGGCACGCGCTTGGCTGATTTGCCGAATAAATTCACCAAAAAGATACAATAATGCACCAATATAGATCAACGCATCGTTGTCAACCCAATAAGGAAACAATGCATTCGATATATTCTGATTGACATAAAGGATGAAAAATAATATGGTTATGAAAATAGGGATATATCGTAGCTTTAACCCCCCCTTTACTTCATCCAGGAACGCACGGATGCGCTCGCTGGAGCTTTGAAACTAAATCGTGGTAACCCCACAAGGTGAATTATGTTAAAACCAACTGCTAGCATAAACCGGCTAGCGCTTGCGCTGGGCTTGGCCATGGCCGCCGGTTCGGGTCACGCCAGCACTCTTACCGCCAATGACGTTTTCTTGAACGCTTGGGAATCCGCCACCGGCTCCTCCTATAACGCGGATCTCGGCATTAGCGTCCCTACTTTCCTCGCCGACGCTCAAGCAGGCGACAGCCTAACCTTAAGTTTGGGGGCCAGTTTCCAATCCTGGGTCAACGCGGCCCTTGCGGCTAACGGCTATGTAGAGTTCAACATCGCCGGCGTAAACGTCACCTCCAGCTATAAAGACACCAACGATAGCTTATTGGTCAGCGGCCCCGGCATCGGCGGTTTTTTTGCTCCGGGGATCAACTTTGGTCAGTTCTCCCAAGATCAAACCAAAATCAGCAACCGGGTGGAGGAAATCAACGTGACCGGCACTGGCTTGGTCCCTAGCGACTCGTCATCGCAAAACGAAAGCAGCTTCAACGCCATCAGCGCTCCCTGGGGCGCGGGCGCCGGCATGTCCACCTCGGTCAGCGCCAGCACTCAACTAGGCCAAGGCGGCGTCAATGACTTGTACATTGAGTATCTCGCCTCCCCAGGCGGCACAATTCATAACTCAACTCCCGTGTCCGAAGGCGTGCTTGCGGGCAACTTTTCGATTAGCAGCGATAACTCGGGCGTGGTTTGGACCAGCAACGCGGCTACCGCGGTTCCGATTCCCGCCGGCGCGGAATGGATGTTTCTTGGCAGCCTGCTCGGCCTAATGAAAATGAAATCCCGCAAATCTTGAATTTTTGAATTTAACATAAGGAGACAACATGCAAAAAAACTATAATCTTCTCTTAGCCGCCGCCGTAGGCTGCGCCTTGAGCGCCCATGCCTGGGCGCTGACTCCGGCCGACGGCCAGCCCGACCTAGCCCTTTACATTCCCGGCTCACAAGCCAACGACCCGGCTTTCGGCTTTTTGGTCAACGAACAAACCGTGGCCAACGCCGTGTGTTTGACCAACGCGGTAACTAACGGCGGAACGACCGGCGATACCTTGACCACCACCCATATTTATTTTCAAGGCGGCACCAATAACAATTATTCGGCGATTTATTGCTACACCAACGACCAAAAAATCCCCGGTCTGACCAGCGGCGACCCCAGCAACAACCATTTGACCAAGTTGTGGATTTCCCGCCGCCGCCTGGGCGCCTCCTTTGTCGGTTTGGACGCCGTCAATCACGGCACCTTGTTGACCTATCTTAAAGACCCGGTCACCGCCAATTGCAGCGTGGCGGATACTTATCTCAGTTCCGGCGGCGCGAATTACGACTATAACTACAACTGCACCACGGTTACCGGCAGCATCGCCGCCACCGCCGCCACCTCCGACGTAACGCCGGACGTTTTTTACGCCGCCGACAACGTCACCCCAGGGTCCACCCCGATCAACGCCTCGCAAATCAACACCATCCATGCCTTGGCCGGTCACATTATCGGCACTCCGGTAACCTTGGCGTTGCGCAACGCCTTGCAATACGCTGAAATCCAAAGCGGCCTGCTGCCCAGCGCCTGCACCGTCGGCAACGAAACCGCCGCCTGCGTGCCCACTCTGACCAAGGAACAACTGGCGAGTATTTTCTCGGGCGCCATCACCGACTGGACCCAATTCCAGATTACCGCCACCCAAACCCTAGCCGACGTCACCGCGGCCGGCGTTACGGCGGGAGTCAGCGGTTTAGCCAACCCGCGAGACACCACGGTGCACGTCTGCCGCCGCGAAAACGGCGCCGGCCAGCAAGTCGCCATGTTGGCCAATATTTTGCAATACCCTTGCCTGGGATCGGCGGCGCCGGAAATCGCCACCCCGACCAGCGCGCCGCTAGGCGACATTGAGTACGCCACCAGCTTGGGCGCGGTGGACAGTTGCCTGGGCGACTTCAACGACGGCACCAACAACTGGTTCGGCACCACTAATCCGTCGCCGTATCCAAACCCGCCGGCCACCACGGTTGCGCACGGCAACCAATGGGCCATTAGCATTCAAAGCACCGAGCGCAACGCCAGTAATAAAGCCCACTACCGCTTTATCGCTATCGACGGCGCCATTCCCACCGGTCAAGAAGCCTATCTAGGCCATTACCGCTTAGTCGGCAACTACGCTCTGTCCTGGAATAGCGGCAGCAACAGCGCCAGCCAAAACGCGGCGTTAAACGCCATTGCCGCCTACAGCAAACTGCCTAGCACCATCGCCTCGCGCAACGGCACGCTCAGCTTGCAAAGCTTCGGTCAGGCCGGTTATATCGCGCTGAGCGACAATGGCTTTACGCCGCCGCTGGTATGGACGCCAAGCAATCCGGTCAGCCCGTTCAGCCGGGTTGACAGCAGCGGCCATCCAAACGCTTGCGTGGTCCCAACCGCGAACCTAAACTACGGCTCAATCCAGTTGCAATAATGTAAGCGCCGCCGCCGCGATTTTAAGCGGCGGCGGTTTTCTAAACGCTCAGCCTTGATACGCATGCATAATACCCCAACCCGCCTTTGCGCTTTGCTATTAGTCTTAACCGGTCCCGCATGGGCCGCCAGCGGCGACTTGGAACGGCAACAGCAACGGGTCGCCGAACGCGGCGCCAAGATCATGCCCTTTTCATTAAGCAAAACCGTGCATCAATTCGTGCCGGACGCAGACGGCGGCATACAACGCGTACTCGCCCGCGACCCAAACGATAGCGTACAAATCGCTCTGATTCGTACGCATTTACAGCGCATCGCCCAACAATTTCAGCAACGCGATTTCTCCGCTCCGCGAGCGATACACGGCGCGGACATGCCGGGATTAAACGCCCTGCAAGCCGCCAAGCCGGAACAACTTGCCATCCACTATCAAGAAACCGCCTCCGGAGCCGAAATCAGCTACCGTAGCGCCGACGCCGGCGTCATCCACGCCTTGCATGAATGGTTCAACGCCCAAGTCAACGACCACGGCGCGGACGCCGAAATGGCGGGGCCTCATCAACATCATCCAAACCATTAAACTTCATAATCGCCGGACTTAATGGCGTTATGCCCCGAGCCAAGAAGCGGCGAACGCCGCGCCGGAGTCAATCACACTCTTCCGCCGCCGCATGCGCCTTGCCGGACTCCGCCAGCAAATCCAGCAAATCATCCTCAAACGAACGCAACACTTTGTTTTTTTCCCACTCGGCTTCCGCGATGGCCCGCCCGGCAAGACCGAAGCGGTGACGTAAAATAGGATCGGACGCCAGACGCAAAATCGCCTCCACCAACCCGTTCACATCGCCCGGAGCCACAATAAACCCGGCAGTATGCACAAATTTAGCCACTTGGGAATTCGGATACGTCGTGGCGATGACAGGACGCCCGCTCGCCAGCATGCCGGTCAGCTTGGACGGCATCACTAAATCCACCACATCGCAATTTTGCGGCAGCAAATGTATATCCGCCAAATTCAACAGCTCATTATAACGCTCGTTGGCTTGCAAAGGCAGCCAACGAATATTCGGCAAACCCTCGGCCATTTGCTGCAAATCGGTGCGCGCCACGCCATCGCCGCACATCAGAAACACAAAATTCGGATCGTCCGCCAATTGCTCCGCCGCTCGCACCACGACTTCCAAACCTTGTTTTAAACCCATATTGCCGGAATACAGCAGGACAATACAATTCGGATCGATATTGAATTCCTGACGCAATCGGTTAGCGCCGGATAAAGGATAAATCTCCATTAAATCTATCCAATTGGGAAACAAGGAAACCGTTTGCTCCCGGTCGCTCTTAGCTAATAGCACTTTAAGCATCTCGTTGGAAATAGTGGACAGGCTGTCGAAACGTCGAATCATCCAATTTTCAAAACGTAATAATAGTTTTTTAAACCATTTGCCCTTAATCACGCCAATTTCAAAAGCCGCGGCGATTTCAAAATCCTGTACGTGCAGCCAACACTTGGCGCCGACCAGACGCGCGGTTAACCAAGCCGCCGGCGCGCAAAACGAAGCGGGCACCACCACCACGATTACATCGGGCCTTTTCCGCGCCGACCAAAGCAAGGCCGGAAAACTGAAAAACGTAAACGACAACAAATGCACTATGCGTTGCAAGCCATTGGGTTTGGAAGGCACATAAAGCGGACAACGAATGACCTGAAATCCGTCAAACACTTCCTTGACATAGCGCCACTTGGAAAATCCCTGGCCGACACGCCATTCAGGATAATAGGGCAGAGCAGTGACCACCTCAATATCATGCCCGCGCGAACGCAGCCAACAGGCCAACTCGCCGGTATACTTGCCTATACCAGTCAGTTCCGGAGCGAAATTGATACCGTAAATTAATATTCTCATATCCAGGCACATAGCAATGATACAAAGAAATTAATAAACAAGAAAAGAATAAAACTTAAAACAAACGTCCATATAAAACTTTCAAAAAAAACCAGATAATAATTATTCGTCACATTAAAAAAGCAAACGAACCATGCCATCTATCAAACAATGCATTAAACAAACCATAAATCAAACATTATTAGCATGTAAATGATCCGCCAGACGCAAGGCCAAGCAAACAATAGTCAAAGTCGGATTCGCCTGACCCGAGGTTGGAAACACTCCGCTGCCGCACATATATAAATTAGACAAGCCAAACACCTTACAATCAGCGTCCACCACGCCGCGATTTCTGTCCGCGGCCATACGGGTCACCCCGATTTGATGAAAACCGTCCGCCGCCTGACGCGCTACTTGCGCCGGCAAGTCCTTGGCATGATACGCCAAGCGGCCGATGCCATTTCCGCGCAACCAATGATCCAACAACCCATGGCCGCGAACCACGCTATCCATATCTTGATCCGAATAACGTAGATGCACTTCAAGCCTGTTTACGCCCAACCGGTCGGTTTCGGCGGAAAGCCGGGCAAAACTTTGCCAACTCGGCGCCTGTTCCGCGTGATAATGCAAGGCGTAAACATTATTACGGCCAGGCGCAAAAAAACCCGGCAATTTACGCGCTTGACAATATCTTTGAAAAACAAATCTTAAACAAAAAGCCAAAGTGGCCGGCAAATTAAAGCTCACATTCCGCAAGTGCCCGGCCAAGGCAGGATGATGGGAAGCGTTGTCCAAAATAGCGGTTCTAATTGCGGGTGACGCCAATTTCGCCCCGATGCCCGGCGTCAATAATGCCAAATAAGCAGCCGAAAGCACGCCGTTACCGTGTTCTGGCGAAAAAATCGGCGGATTATCCAACCATGCGGCAAAATTCAACAACCGGTGTTGGCTCAGCACTCGCGCCGGAAAAGTCAAACGCCGGCGAAAATAAACGCCATCCTGATCTTTTTCAAACTGATAAATCGTTTGCCGAGCATCGCCCGAAAATACTACATTGGCAATTTTACCTGAAATATGCCCCTGATAAAATCGGCCCAACGCCCGACCGAAATCTCCAGCAGTATATTCATTTTTTCGATTACTATATAACAATAACCGCGCCGACTCCAAACCGCCGGCGGCAATAATAAAACGCCGCGCGCGAATAGAAAGTTTTTCGCCGTCAATTCGGGAAAGCACGGCATGGCGAACAGTTCCGGCTTCCAAATCATAACTCAAATTAACGCATGTCAGGCCGCTAAATAAAAAGATGCTCCGCGACAAGCGTAAATCATGATAAAACTCCCGGCGCAAATCCAAGGGCAAACTCCACCGCTCTATGGTCGAAGCCAATACGTCTCCATCCCGCCAATATTCCGAAATCTGGCGTAAACCGGAAGCGACCGTAAAATCACCCCGCCCGCATTTAAGAAAGGCGCAAGCGCGATCCAAATACTGAAACAGTTCGGCGTAAGAAATCGGCCATTCGGCATCTGGAACGTAATCCCTTTTTAAAAAATCATATTCGTCATACGGCACGCAACGCCCGCCCCATACTCCCGAAGCGCCTCCTATGCGCCGGTTTACGGCCAAACGCATCGGGGCATGGTTGGCCGGATGATTGGCCAGATCGGACAAGCCTTGAATTTCCGCCCGCGGCCGATACTCGCCGCTCTCGATCAAGGCTATTCGATAATTTGAATTTTTGGCGGTCAATTCCCAAGCCAAAGCCATGCCTGCAAAACCTGAGCCGATAATGCAAAAATCCCATAATGGCGTTATCAACTTTTGCGCGGACAGCAGGGAATCTACGATCATGGCAAAGACAAACCGGTTAAAGCGGACAATCTGCTTATAATTTCGGATTTATCCTTGGCGTCGCGAATAACCAACTCGGCTTCCAAGCATTTCAAATCCACCAAAGCCCGGTACCAAAAACCCTGCATAAAATGATATGCAAATCCGACCGCCCCATCCAAAAAGCCTAAACGAAAAAAATAACGGTAGATAAAATAAAAAATAGGCCTAACAAATACAGGCAATTTGTTATATAAATGCAATTTCAAAAAACGGCGCCAATAAACCTGACCGGTTTCCTTTGGCAATACGGATTTATTTTCAAACAATCCGTATTTTTCCCCCAAAATATCCAGCATTTCCCGGCTGGCGTATTTATTATGTTTATCTATGAACCAACTAACCGACCGCAAATTGTGATCCACAAAAAAATGCTCGAACACCACGCTTTTACCACGCGATAATATCACATGTTCGTCCATCCAGCGCGGCTCCAAGCCGCCGGCCCCAACCCGCCACAACCTAAGCAGCAGCAAGGGATAACGATCGCCATGCCGGATTAATTTATTTAAAAATATATACTTACGTTTTAAAATCACCCCGGTGACGGTGAGCGGCAGCAACGGCAATTTAGCCCGAATTTCAGCCGTCAATTCCGGCTCTAAATATTCGTCCGCATCCAGGCGCAACACCCACTGGGTGTCGATTGGACAATGCTCCAGCGCCCATTGAAATTGCCGCGAATAATTGATCCAGGCGTTGACGTAGACGTGCGCCCCCAAGGATTTGGCAATGGCGGCCGTGTCGTCGCTGGAATGAGCGTCAATCACAAACACGCGTTTGGCCAAGCCGCTCACGCTTTCGATAGCCCGCGCGATATGCAAGCTTTCGTTATAAGTTAATATAATGACGGAAATGTCCAGGACTGAACTCATCATCGCCGTAACACGCGGTCCTTAAGATAAACAGCCGGATTTCCGATATAGATTCCCCAGGGCTGCAAATTTTTAAATGCCACGCCACGCGCGCCCAAAATCGCTCCCTCGCCTATCGCCACGCCGGGACCGACAAACGCCTCGGCGCCAATCCAGGCATTGGCGTGCAATTCAATCGGGTAAGCCCGCAAATCAAAATCGGCCGATGCGTAATCATGGGTGCCGGTGCATAAAAAAGCGGACTGAGAAACCACCGCGCAACGGTGCAGAATGATTTCAGCTATGTTATAGCATATGACTTTAGGCCCTAGGGTAGCAAACTCAGCCATGGCCAAATTCCAGGGCGCCCAAATTGAAACGCTAGGGTACACATAAGCCTTATATGAAATATCGGCCCCAAATTGATTCAAGACCCATATGCGCCACAAATGCAGAAAATTCGGGGAAAAACGGCAAAAAAACAGCCATACGGCATTAAATAGAAAACGCCGCAAGCGATTGTGCAAGGAAAAGGAAGGTCCGACAAATCCAATTTTATTATGTAATATATCCATATAGCCAGAATTTCAAAGGGAAGCAATTCTAATGCGGCCAAGCCGGCCTCGAAAAACAGACTAAGACGCGGTCTTATCGCTGTGAAAATCCCCTACAAACAGCTTAAAATCGCCTGATTTTAAATGTAAGCCAAGAATCAGCTTCTAAAGACATCAACCAGTTTACACATAATCACGATATTGGATCGCGTCCGTTTGGTAATTAAACATGATATGCATCAATTCGTCAATCTTTTTCAATACCTTCGCTTCGACGCGGGTACTGGGGGGGCGAGTAAAATCGCCAACAAATGCGTGGCCGCGGCCTGGATGTGAAAATACTTGCCAAAGCACGCGGAAGCGTTGCGCGCCATGGCCGCGTATTCGGCCTCGCTTAAAGCCAACCAACTGCCCAGCAAGCGGCGCGCGCCCGCCACGGAGTCCGAGTCCACCAATCCGGCCCCGGCCGACGTCACTTCCCGCCAAATATTCACTTTATCGCTAATCAACACCGGCGTGGAGCAGGCTAGGGACTCGGCGACCGCCACGCCGAAATTTTCTTGATGCGAAGGCAGGATAAAAATCTCCGCGGCATGAAACGCCGCCCATTTCATATCCCCCCGCGCCATGCCCATCCAGGTCACCGCCTGTTCCAGGCCCAATTCCTCGGCCAGACGGCGTAATTGAGCCATGTAGTCCCCGCTGCCGGGACCGGCGATCAACAAATGCGCGTCTGAATCCGCGCCAACCGCTTCGGCATAGGCGCGCAGCAATAAGTCGCATCCTTTCTTTTCATGAATTCGGCTCAAAAATAGCAAAATGCGCTTAGAGCGCAGATGCGGAAATTGAGAATAAAACAATGAGCGGTAAAAGTCGGCATCGGCGGGAGCCGGCGCCGTCCCGTAACTGACCACCGCCTGACGGCAACGGTAAGGCCTAAACGTATCACCGGCGGCGGCCCGCTCCTCCTCGCTAGTGAAAATAACCGCGCGGGCATTGCGCAACACCCAATACTCCACCAACAACCAATAAAAGCATTTTTTCAAATGTTTCAGCGGATAACGATGCTTGAACCACGGGTCCAGCATGCCGTGCGGAAACACGAAATACGGAGTTGAAGTTCCGGCCAACGCCAGCCGAACCGCTAAACCAATAAATTGCCACAAGCCGCGCACCACAAAAAAATCATACCGGCCGCGATTTCGCCGCAACCAGGGCAATAACTTGAAATTCAAGGCGTATACGCCGTACGAAGGCCCCAAGGCCACGACCGGAACCCGGTAGTCGCGCAGCCAAATCGCGTCGGGAGCATCAAGACAAAGAATTTCAGCCGCGACGCCGTTGGTTTGATAATAATCGACCAACTGCCGCAAAGCCTCAATCGGTCCGCCGCATTCCGGATTCAAGGTAGCGATCAAAAACAGAATACGGGAACTACGCATCGCTCCCGACTTTAAAAACTAAAATAGAAAGATATTTATCCAGTAGATACATAACAACCATCACATACAGCGGCGCGACCAAAAACACCAGCAATTGAAAAAAACTCGGCGGCACGTTTCTGATGCACATCACCACAATGAGCGAAGAAAAAATCATCCGTCCGAACAAACCGCAACGCGTGAGCAAAAAATACAAATAAGCCAGTAAAGCGCCGGTAAAAAAACCGTTAATCGGGGTCCACCACCAACCGCCTTCCCGATAAGCCGAAATAGCGCCGAAAGCCGACAAACTACCGGTGGAGTTACCCTTCATTAACTGCCAGGCCAACACCGAAATTTCGCCCCAAATCGTACCGTCATCGCTTAAGGGATACGGTTTATCCGCCCAAATAAACTTTGGCACAAAACTGGCGAGTATAGACTCATAATACAAACCCTGGACAAAACCATTGGCGTCTATATAGTTTTTCAAGTAAATGGAAACATTCAACAAATCGGCGCGTCCCAAAATGGACGCCAGCAAACTTTCGACTATGCTGCCCGCGCCGTAACTAAAAGACTCGGAGGCCAAAAAGAATTTATTGTAGCCTGTAGCGCCCTGGAACTCGCGTACGAATACCATCAAGGGACTGATTAACAATAGCAACATCACCGCGAACAAAATAATCCGATTGGCGGATCGTTGATAACCGAACACCGACAAAGTCGCAATCAACATAAACAAAGGGCCGATAACCGCCAAGCGCTGCGCCGTGGTCAACAATAGCGCCACACAGCTTAAATATAACAGCCCTAGTAAAATGAATAGCTTACGACGTTGCAAGAAACAAATCACCAATGTCAGCGACATCATACTGATACTCGTGGCGGCTGCCCGAGCCAAAAAACCTTCCAATGGATCGCGATCGCTAAAGTAACTCTCGATATCCTCGGAACCGTAGCTGGTCAAACCGCCGCGTAAAAAATAAGCCATCCAAATCGCATACGCTATCGAGAAAAAAATAACCGGATATTTGGAAATCCAAAGATCGAATACATCAAAGCGGATTCTAAAAGTAGTGTTTAAACAATACCTCTCGGTAACCAAAATATAACCTGAGAACAAAGCGACAAAAAACAGTATGTTCAACAAGAGCATGGCCATAATATCGTAATTGGTCTGCACGCTCAGGTCGGATAAATGCATGAAAAAGACCGGCAACACGTAATAGCCCAGGGAGAACAAGGAAAGCAATCCCAAAATCAAATACCTGCCGTCCGAATGCAAATACATCAGATAAATACCCGACGTAAACATGAACAGAAAAAAACCAATCAATAATACACTCATGTATCCTATTCCTTCCCAAGACCGCCGAGATTAAGATTCCCGGTTTGGCCCGAATTGTCCGCCGCGCCCCAACACAAACACAATTGCTCGGCCAAATCCAGCATGCGCATGATCTTGGCCCCGTCTCGTCTCACCCGCCACGCCGGAAAAAACTGCTTGGCGTCAAAGATTCCGTTTTCAAGGAAACAAACCAACGCCTGTTTATAGCGCCGCTGCCGCAAGCCTTCCTTGAAATGCTCAAAAGCAGCCGCCGGCTGGGCTTGACGCAAGGCGTATAAATGAAATAATCTTTGGAAATCCGCCCAATATTCTGGATGCTCGACGTAAAAATCCACCTGAAAACGCTTCAGCGCCAAATAATTGAAGGCGGCCAGCAAACTATTGGCTTTCTGCGCCGTGCGCTGGCTCCGGCTGATTCCGCGCTGGGATACCCTATAATGCAATAAACGCTGCTGCATGCGGTAAACATCGCACCATTCGCTTAAACGCAACCAGACATCCCGATCCTCGGCCGCCTGGTAATTCCGGTAGCCCCCAATTTGTTTTATCAGATGGGCGCGCAGCATCACGCTCGGGTGAATAATCGGCTTTGCCAAACGCCGGTATACCAATTGCTCGACCAAGGCCTCCCGGTTGCTTATTTCGCCGCTTTCAGCGCCAATAACCAGCCCGGCTGAATCAATTTTTAACACATTAGTGCAAACCATGCCCACTTGCGGATGGCGTTCCAGCCACTCCGCCTGACACGCCAAACGTTCCGGGGCGCTGATATCGTCCGCGTCCATGCGCGCCAAATATTTTCCCCGGCAGTGGCGCAAACCGAAATTCAACGCGGCGATCAAACCCACCCCGCCGATATCGTAAAGGCGCGCCCGCTTATCCTTCAATGAGGTTAAATAGTGCAAGCTGCCGTCATCGCCGCCATTATTCACCAGCACCAGCTCGAAATCCGTCAGACTCTGGCCTAATATACTCTCCACCGCCGCCGGTAGAAAAGGCATGCCATTATGCACCGGCAACAATACGGAAATCAAAGGCGTCGCCGTCATCAGCCGCTCTCCGGTCCGGCCAAGGCCAGCAGTTTATGCGAAATACTCGCCGCCGCGACTATCCCGAACGCCGCGACAACCGCAAATCCCACGAAAAAGCCGGGCGCCGGCCAACGCAGCTCCGCCGCCGCCGCCGCCGCAAAAAACAGAACCGGCAAATGCGTCACATAGATCAAAAACATCCAATCCGCCCAGCGGCGCGGATTATACAACCGATTTTCGCCGCGGCGAGCAGACATGAGAGCAAATATGCGAACAAACTGGCGAGCAAACGCTTTAACCGCCGCCAATAAAACCAAACCCAAGAGCGGCGACAAGGCAAGCGAGTAAACATAACCGCCCCATTTCGACAAACCGAATAATAACGCCGCCAGTAACACAGCCAACCCAGGATAGACCTTCAAAAGCGGAGAAGCAAAGCGGCGGCGCATCCCTAGGCCTAACAACCATAACAAATAAAGCGCGCCGAACTCGGCCGGTAACAACGCCAACGCCAATAAAATCAAGGCGGTCAGAATGGCGGCCACAAAGCGGCTGCCGCCGCCATGCAGCGCCAGCGCGGTCAGAAAATAATA
This sequence comes from uncultured Pseudomonadota bacterium, assembly GCA_903928965.1. GTDB lineage: Bacteria > Pseudomonadota > Gammaproteobacteria > Methylococcales > Methylomonadaceae > Methylomonas. The sequence continues at coordinate 49,909 of CAIYSZ010000114.1, read as the reverse complement.
TTGAATCAAATAACCCAAGGTCCACAAGGCCCCATTTGAACCATAAGTCCGCGCCCAAGTCGGTTGCAAGCCCAGGACGTTGGCCCAAAACAAACGCATGCCTTGATGCAAGGCCGCATTATAATGCAGGCCGTTGACGGCGTAGACGTCACCGGTAAATAGCCCGCCCAAGCTATCCAAGGCCGCGGTGAAAACCAAGCTGATCACCAGCGCCGGATACAAACGCCGCCCGCGTTTGCGCAACGCCGCCAGCAGCGATGGCGCATCGTGAATTCCGAGTAAACTAGGCGCTGAAAAAAAACCGGATAAAAAGATAAATTGAAAAGCCGATTCGCGGCCGAAACCGGCCGCCGCTTTCGCCATGATCACCCAATAAGCGAATCCGCCGAGTCCGTCGATCTGCGCCATGCTTGGCATCCCTAGGGCGACGATATGGCCGAGCACCACCTGGCCGAGCAAAAAAAATTTCAGCCAATCGAAAATTATCGCCTCGTTATTAACCAGATTCAAATTCACGCCACGCATCGACAAAATGATTTTTTAAGCGCCTGAGACTCGCGCGCGGCAGTTTAAGCCGTTCGCGCCATGTCAAACCGGCGGCGTCACCCAATAAGGCGCGCAATTCCCGCTTTCCGCTTGGCATGCGCGGCAAGGCGTCAATGGCGTCGGCGGAAAAATAAAACCTATCAGCCTGCAAACTCGCGGGCCGCACCCTAAGGCTTCGCTTTTGAAAATGAATATAAGCGTATTCCACTACCCGCCAACGCCCAAGACCATCGAAAAAACCTTGCCATACCGCACCGTTCTCCACGAAAAACAATTGCGGCTCCCGGTTGCCGAACAGCCTAGTCACACGCAAGGCATTGAATTGCGGATCAATATCCGCGGCGGCCGCTGCATCCCGCCAGCACGGCAAGCCGTAACGCCGCCAAATATGGTTTACGCCCGATCTCTCGTCAAAGCCCGCATTGTTCTCCTGACGCCGCACGTTTTCCCAGGCCAAGCCATCGGTATTAAAAACAAAAGCGATGTTGTTCAGCGGCGAATTTCTAAACAGAGTCAAGTGTCCGTAGGCATATATTTTGTCATAAGCAGATAAGATGCCTGGGGTGATAAACCGTTCCAATCGGCCGAACACCACATCCAAATCGCAATAACCCCAAAAATCAAAATGCAAGCGGTAATGCTGTAACAGCAACCAAAACAAGGGCCGGTAATCGCACAGCTTATACGGGGCGGAAAGGCAAATGGAACGCTGGCTCCCCGCCTCCAAAATGCGCTTAATTTCGGATAAGGCCGTAGGCCGCCAAAGCACGTTGTCCGGCAAGCGCATGCCTTCCGGCGGGTGTTCGGTCAATAGCAGCCAATTAAACCGGGGATTCCAGGCGCAGGAACGCAACCACAAGCCAAGATAATCCGGAGTCTTGCCGATATAAATCGTCACCAACCAAATTTTTGGCGTTTTCAGGTCCATGGCGCGCCGCTCATACTAAGACAATCCAATTTAAGACATTCCAATTTTCCCGCGCAAAAATGCGTCATAACGCCGTGCGTATTGTTCCCAGGAAAAAAAAGCGGTAATTTCATCGCGGTTAGCCCGCATCGACGCCATATGCCGGCGGCGTCGGTAATAATCAATCGCCGAATCAACCGCTTCCGCATTCTCCGCCTCCACCAACCGCACGCTATCTTGATTGCCGACCACCGATTTAATGTCCGGTCCGCCGCAGGATGAACTGCAAATACAGGCCAGACCGCAGGCCATTGCCTCCAGCAACACCATCCCAAAACCATCGTCGCGGGATAAAAATATAAACAACTCATACTGCCGGTAATAAGCGGCAAGCTGTTCGTTCGCAATTCTTCCCAGCGACTTAAAATTTTCGCTATCCGGAAACGGACAATCCCCCTGCATGCCGATATGCGTTAAATGCAGATCATGATTGCGCGCTAACGCGGCGCTCAGTAAATCACAACCCTTGCGGTACGACCAATTACCGACAAAAAGCGCATTGATTGGGGTTTCGGAAATGTGATTTTCGGAAATTTCAGTTTCGGGGATTTGATTTTCGGATTCCCGGCTTGCTTTACCGGAGGTAAAACGCTTGAGATCCACGCCGTATTGATTCAAAAAGACTTTATTGCCCGGCACGCCTTGGCTAACAAATGAATCCCGCGCATAAATAGAGGGCGCGGCAATATAATCCGCCAACTCATACCCTGCCAGCTCCCGGCTAACGTAATCAGACTGCCAGGGCGCGGCTTGCTTGTCAGCTTGCTTCTCCAGTTGCGTCAGCACGTGAGACAAGCCTCGATCAATAATGGTCAGAGCCTGATGTTTTTGTTTGGCTGACGTAAACGCATTCACTATGGCCCCGGACAAGCCGATAAACACATCGCACTCAGGTAGATGTTCCCCGACGTAAGCGTCAAGCCGGGAAAATAAGCGGAAGGTCGCCACTCGTTGCGCCGCCAAAGACCAACGCTGCAAGGCCAAAGCGGAATCCGGGGCCAAACGCCAAAACAAATCCCTATACTCCACGTCGCCAGGCCGATACCGGCGCAGATTGAATTCCGGCATGTAACCGAAAACGGTAACCTGATGCCCCAGGGCGGCTAGCTCCCGGCCCAAATGCAGCAAATGAAATGGCCTGCTGGTAGCGATAACGATTTTCATGCCCGCCCAGCCTTAGCCAGAGTCAGCCGCATTAAACCCGCCGCCAAAACCAAGCGCAAGCATTCCGCGGCCAAGCGCCCATATGCCGCGCCAGACAAGCCCAATCGTGACGCCGCTAAACCAAGGCACAGCAAAATCAAGGGTAGGACGGCGATTTGGATCAACAACAAGCGTCTGGCGCCGCCAAACGCCAGCACCGCATTATCAAAAGCGTGAGTCAACAGAATTAAGGTCGATAGCGCGCAAAACAAGGGCAACAAAGGCGCCACGCTATCCCTGTAATCCGCCGCCAACAACGCTTGCGCCAAAACCGGCGCCAACGGAATCATCGCCGCCCAACCGCCCGCTCCAACCGCCAAGGCGGCCAGCAACCATTGCCGCGACAGCCCCCGCACCCGGCGGGTTTCCGCTTGCGCGGCGCATTGGAACAATTGCGGCCGAAAGTGAGTAGTCAAAGCCATATCCACCACATTATACGGACGACCCGCTAAACCATACGCCAAGGTGTAAATTCCCGCATTCCCCACGCCCGCGAACCAGGCCACCACATAACGGTCAAAAAACGCGGCGCACCAACCGACGACGCCTAAACCGATAAACGGCTGTAAATGCCGCCCAAACAGCGCCGGAAACTCATTCCGCCGGGCGGGTTCCAGCGCCGGCGGTCCACTGCCGGCGCAGGCCTTGATATATTGCGGCCATGCCAACAACCACGAGCACATTCTTGCCGCAACCACGCCCAACAACAAACCGGCCCAATCCGGCCGCCAGCTCAACAGCAACACCGTCCAGCCCAGGGTGAGCAGCGCATCGGCTACAATCTGCCGGGAATGCGCCGCGCGCAAGTCCTTGGCGTTCAACACCGCCATGAGCGCGGTACGGCTGGTTTCCACCGACAAGTAGGCGGCGATCAGCAACGGCAATTTAAGCGCGCCGATAAGAAACAACGCCATCTCCCCCGGCCTAAAGGCCCAAGCGGAGCCCGCGCCAAACGCTTTGCCGGCGTATACGTCAAACCCGAACGGCGCATGCCAAGCGAAAACGCCGCCCCAGCGCTCAGTCCAAAGCGCCAACGCCTGCAAGCAATAGGCTAATCGCCATTCCACCCACGCCACGGGCAACAGCAAAACCGTCGCCAAAATCAAAACCCGCCAACCGAACCGGACTAGATAATATCTTACACACGCTTCGCCGTGTTCTTGATTACAAAAGAAAAAAACGGTTTGGTTCACCGCCGCCATGAACATGGCGTCCAGCAAGGCGACCCCCCCTAGGCACAACATCGCCTCGCCCAATTGCTCTTTGTTCAGCAACTCGGAATAAATTCGTATCGTCCCCAGCGCAATCATGGCGACCAAAAGCTGGGAGGCGCCGATTTGCAACAGCCGGCGCGCATCCCATCGACTCATTTGATCAAACCGAGAGAGGTAAAACCGGTCGGGATCAAACCGTGAGCATTATCAAATAGCCGCCGAGTATTGGGTATGCCGATCAGCGCTTGCAACATTCGCCGCGCATCCACCAGCGAGGGTGATCTTTTATGCATATTATGCGCATCGGTCGCGATGAACGCCACCCAATCCCGGTACAATAAAAACAAGGCGCAAGCCTGACTAGCCTTGCCGAACAAACCGGTTACCGAACTGCCGGTAATTTGAAACAAACACCCCAGTTGCACGTAATGCCCGATTTTCTCTGGATTTAAAATGATGTCCTTATTCCGTTCCGGATGCGCCACCACCGGCACGATATCTCGCGCCAACAGCCAAGCGATCAAGCGCTCAAAACCGATAGGCGCCGCATCGAACGGCCATTCCAGCAACAGCGCCCGCCGGCCCTGCCAAAGACCTAAAAAAGGCACTGTATCCGCGGCGATCATTTCCGGCAACTCGCCGCATACCCTCACCTCGGCCGCCATGCTGATGCTTAACGGTATGCCATTCGCCCGCAACTCGGACTCAAACTCGGCAAAAGTCTTGGCAATGCCGGCGGCATCGTTATCATAAGCGCCGGGTAAAATATGCGGCGTTAAAATGACGTGGCTAAACCCGGCCTCAACCGCATGCCGCGCCATGGATAGAGACTCTTCCATGCTATCCGGCCCGTCGTCGATTGCTGGCAACATATGGCAATGCACGTCCATCATGGCAAATTACTCTGGGTCTTGGCTGTAATAAGCCGATTGATAATAATAATAACCGTCATAGTTGCCGTAGCCATAGCCATAACGGTTGCTCTTGGCCAAATCCAATTGCGCCAGCACGACGCCGGCCAACGGAGCGCCGAAACGCTCTATCAAGGTCAAACCGCTACGCACCGCTGAAACCGAAGTCGCGTCCGCCTTGACCACGTAGATGACCGAATGCACGTGCTGCACCAGCCATTGCGCGTCGCTAACCGCGTGCACCGGCGGCGCGTCCAGCAAAATGGTGCTGTAATTTTTTTCCAACTCGGTGATCAACTCATCGAATTTCTTGGATGCCAGCAATTCCTGAGGGTTTGAAGGCGGCGTGCCGGCCGGCAATACGTCTAGCGGCAAATCCGGAAACGGGGCGAACACGCAATCGCCCACGGCTTGATTCTCACCCAAAATTTGCGATAAACCCTGCTTAGTGGCGAACCCCAGGCGTTTGGCGACATTAGGCCGCCGCATATCGGTCTCCACCAATAAAACCCGGCTGCCCTCGCCGGCGATTTGCGCCAACGACTGCGCCAAATTCAAGCCTAAGGTCGATTTACCCTCGCCGATGAATGAAGAGGTAATCATCCATACATTCGTACTATTATCCAGCGAAGACAACACCAATCCGGTACGCACGGTACGTATGGTTTCAGAAAAATTACCCGTCGGCGCGTCAAGCACCACCCTGGCAATTTTTTCCGGTCTGAACTTCAATTCAGCCAAGAAAGGCACGATTCCCAATAAAGGTTTATTCAATTTCTTCTCCACGTCATCGGGCGTTTTGAAGGTTGAATCCAGATAATCCAATATAAACGCCAACAGCACGCCGACAAAGAAACTGGTGAAAAAAGCCGAAGTGATAATCATCTGCTTATTCGGTTTAATCGGAACCAAGGGCATGCTGGCCCGGTCGATAAACCGGATATTGGCGGCGCTGATTTCCGCTGCTTCGCTGGCTTCCTTAAAGCGGGTGAAAAACGTCTCGTACAGTTTTTTGTTCGACTCCACCTCGCGTTGCAATTCGCTCAATCGGGTTTGCTTACGGCCGATGTTCTGCACCTGAGACTTGTTGGTCTCAATACTCGCCGCCACCGCGGCCTCGTTCGCCTTGGCTATGTCGTAGCGGTTTTTAATGCCGACCGCGATGCCCTGTAAATGCTGCTCCAATAATTTATGAATAGCGGCGTATTCGGATTGCACCGACAAAATCGACGGATGCTCCGGCCCGTAATGCTTAGACAAATCCGAAGCCTTGCGCGCGATTTCCGCCTCCTTTTGCTTCAAATCCTGAATCACCCCGTCCTTCAACACCTCGGGAATTTGCTCGATATCCGTGCCGGATTTAAGCTTGTTATACGTGCTTTCCGCTTCGATGCGCGCTTGTCTGGCGGCGGCCAAGCGTTGATTGTTCTGCTCGATCTCCTTACCGGTGATGGTCAACACCCCTTCCAAATCCACCAAATGCTCCACCGCCAAAAAATCCTGCAAGCGGTTTTCAGAGTCGGTCAATTTGTCCTTTAATGATTGCAAGCGGCTGGACAGCCATTCGGCGGCCTTGCGCGTAGCCTCCATGCGTGCATCCAAATTAGATTCAATGAACAACTCGCCCAAGGTGTTCACAAACTCCCGCGCCAAGGCCGGGTCCTGGGCCTCAAAACTGACATCCACCAATTGCGTTTTCAAGCGCGGTTTAACCGTCAGGCGCGACAATGCCGCCGGCACCAATAACCGATCGGTCAAATCGGGATCTTGCGCCGCCGCCGCGGCGGTCACATCGGCCTCGGACAACAAACCAATTTTTTTCAATGTGTTATGTAAAATGCCTTCGCTATTGGAATCGCGTTTGAATTCCGGATACTCCGCCAACTTAATTTTCTTGATGACCTTCAACAGCAAATCGTGCGACTTTAAAATCTCGAACTGGGTCTGAAAATATTCCGTGCGGCTGGTGTCCATTGAATAGACTTCTTCAATGGATAACAGCTTGGCTTGCTTGCTTTCCACCAATAGCGTGGCGGAAGAACTGTAAATCGGCTTCACCGTATACACAAACAGCGACACAATAACACTCACCACCGCGCTCAACGCCAGAATGCGCAAAAAATAGTGACTGATCACCAACCAATATTTTTTCAGATTGATCGGATCAGGGTTAAGCACACGCTGATCAGGATAACGGCCGGCCACCATATTGCTCGGCAACGGCGAATTTGGGTAATCCGTGGACTCACGCATCAAAAAAAACTCTCCTCGATAATCACGACATCGCCCGGTTCCACCAAGGCGTCCAGACCCACCTCGCTCGGTTCCACGGTTCTGTCTTTCTCACGGCTCAATAATACCGAGGATTGCGAGGCGCGTTCCGAAAACCCCCCGGCCATCGAAACGGCTTTCCGCACGGTCAAACCGGGGAAATAGGGAAAAGCGCCCGGACTTTTAACTTCCCCTTGCACAAAAAACTCCCGGTATTCCAAAACCGAAATACTCACCAAGGGATCAATCAAATAGCGGCCGTTAAGCCCCTTGGCGATTTTCTCGGACAATTTACCTACCGTGTAACCCGCGACATTAATCTCACCCAAAAAAGGATAAATGATAGTGCCGGCATCGGTCAACCTGGTATCGAAAGACAAATCAGGTTCGCGATAGACATTGATGCGAATCTTATCTCCCGGCCCCAGCTCATAAGTGGACAACAACTCACCGCCATGCAAGGCCAATACCTGCGCACGGCCGAGAACGGAAGCGCACAATAAAAATACAATTCCAATAAGTTTCAATACATTCATTCAGTTAATACCATGTAGACCAAGGCGCTTTTATATCGTCGGCTATACGCGGATTGAGGGTAACATAAAACATTAACACATCCTGATTAAAATTCAGCACATTTGTAGTTGAGGTCAAATCTCGCCGGGTATAGCTCAAACTGAAACCCAGCCACTTTCTTGCACTATAATTGATGTCAACTCCGTAGATATCATAATTATCCACCCTTGAAAAAGGACTACCGCCGACAATTAAGTTTTGGTAAGTGACGTTTTCCGTTCCGGCGAACAATTTGGTGTTCAAGCGCGGCGACCAATCATGCAACCAACCGATATGGTAACGCTCCGAAACCCCGGCGAAGGCGTTGCCGATCAAAGGCCGGATGTCGCGCGAAGCGCCGACTTCCAGCCTGGAATAGCTGACTGGAAACCACAACACATTAACATCCCAGGTAAACCCGGTAAGACTCTTAATATCTTTTGAAAAAAAAGATTGTTGCAAGTAACCGCCGCGCACAAGTCCACGCAAATAGTCAGTATAATCAAAATTAACGCCGGCCAAATATCTTTCCTTGAGATATTCATATTTATACCAAGGCTCGTTTTTATAAGTATTAAGCGTATTTTCCACCTGAGCCAACAACCGCGTTTTTGGAGCCACTTTAACGTAGAAACCCGGAGTAATATTATAAGCGGTTCTATCTTGATAATCGGTGGAAAAAAAGTTATCGGTAAACGTATAATCATCATAACTGGTTTTTAATTCCAGATTTCCCCTAGCGTTTTCACCACCATAGCGGAAATTAGCCACCGCCTCGTAACGGTTATAAGTATCCGGCTGAGGTTTCATCGGCACGGACAACAAACCCCTATCGAAAAAATAACCCCGAAAATAGTGGCTGTCCAAATAATTCAGGTTAAACTCTAAGCGTTTGCGGCTATCGAACACGGTAAACGAATTGAAACCCACGTAATTATCCACATAATCATCGGTGGGGCTGGATTGAAACTGCGTGCTTTGTAAGGCATAGGTCAGTGAATAACGGTTTAAGCGCCTCTGCAACGACAACTCCCCGCCGGCGTGAATCTGCGTGACAAACGAACCCTTGCGCAATAGATTATTGGCGAAGATATTATCGTTATAGGCTTCGGAAACTTCAAGCAACGGCGAAAACTTAAAAGCGCCGATATCGAAAGTCACCGGCTTTCTTTTAATTTCCGTTTTATTGCGCAGTTCGGGCAGCAACAAAGGATCGGTATCCGCCTCGGAGGCGGATGGCGCCAACCCCATCCAAGCCAACACTAAACTGACGGAAAAACGCCGCAAACGAATCGCCATCCCGCTCACCGACGATATCCAGGCCAGCGGCGGCAAATGGAAACGCATAAAACAGGAACCAATGACGGCATCCGGCCCGCGCGCGCATGAATTAACCACGCCGGAGACGCCAAGGCGTAGCAAAATCCGCCGAAAAGCCGGAGCAACGCGATATAACCCTCCGCGGCCCAATTAAAGCGCGCCGCCCGATTTGCCGAGTTAATCAAACTAAATGAGTTCAAGCACAATCCCTGAAAAAATGAAAACATCTAATCGCTCGCCCGGCGAAAATCCCTGACGCTCGAAACCCGCCATGCCAGCCAAGGCAAGAAGCTAATAAAAAGACAACTCATTGCGCAATAGGTTGCTTCCAATCCGCGAATATCGTTACTCATTCCCTTCCAGGTCATGCGCTTCGCGGCCCGCCTCCTTACCCATCGTCGCGCGTTGAACCGCCGTGCATTCAATTTGCACAATCGCCATGCTTTACAAGCAAACCGGACCCCTATCTTATCTTAACAAGAATTTAATACAATTTGATGACAACATTTAATTGCATTTCCATCAATCACCCCGCCTGCCGACAGCCGGCAAATAGGCGTATGCATGGCCAAGGCAGGTAACAAACCAGAGTGTAGCGGGCTTGGGCAATAATTGGGGTTCTTCGGCTAAACCCCGAACTCCCGCAAACAACGGGATAGCGCAGCTAAGAACCGAGCGGTCCTGGGAATTGAACATCCAACTGTCAATCCTCCTGAATGAGGATAATCCAAAATGTCGATAAGCTTGACTCGTCATGAATTCCCTCCGCCGGCCGCATCCTCGCAACAGCAGCGCTAGCGCGGGAACGTCATCCATATTCACTCCGATATATACATCAATGGCATAAACATCAACGGATTGATCCGCAACCTGCTAACAAGCGATAGCAGAGCGCCGGCAACAGCCTGCCGCATGCTAAAATAGGTTGTATTTCACTGCGACTGTGCATATTTTAGCGAATCCGCTAAAAAATACCATGCCGCCTTCGTCCGAGGGCAGGCCGGAAAGCACAGCGCCGTGACTGGCTCAATCAGGCGTAACGCTTGACTTTAGCCATCAATAATCAAGAATTAAGCAAAAGGAGCTAACACATGATACGTTTTCCAGCCGAATGGGAGCCGCAGGCGGCCGTCGTCATCGCATGGCCGCACGCTAGCGGCGACTTCACCAATCTTCCCGAGGTTGAAGACGCCTACCACTTTATCTCCACCGCCATCAGCCGCTACCAACCGTTAATCGTTCTATGCAAGGACGAAGCCCACCAAAGCCGCATATCCGCGCAATTAACCGAAAATCAAAATATCTACTTCATTCAAGCTGAATACAATGACATCTGGGTGCGCGATACCCTTTTTCTAAGCCTAGCTTGGGAGCATCCTAAAGTCAATACGCAATTGCTTAACTTCCGCTTTAACGGCTGGGGGGGGAAATATCCGCACGCCGCCGACAACGAATTAAACTTAAGTTTATTCGCCCATCCGATATTCCACGGCATACCTAACGCCAGCGTGGATTTCGTTCTGGAAGGCGGCAGTCTGGAGTCCGACGGACAAGGCACGCTATTGACCACCAAAAATTGCCTGTTGCATCCCAACCGCAATCCGCATCACTCCGAAGCAGCCATTGAAAGCCAGCTGAAAGCCTATCTCGGAGCCAACCGGATTCTCTGGATAGAACAAGACAAACTTGCCGGCGACGACACCGATGCCCACATAGACACTCTTGCCCGCTTCGTCGATCACGCCACGATCGCCTATTCCAGCTGTGAAAACCCCGCGGACCCGCATTATGCGGGATTGAAAAACATGGAAGCTCAACTCCAAGCCCTACGCCAGGAAAACGGCTTGGCATACCGGTTAATACCGTTGCCGCTGCCTGAGCCCATCTATGACGAATCCGGCCAACAATTACCGGCCAATTACGCCAATTTTCTCATCATCAACGGCACCGTGCTGGTTCCCGTCTACGACGACCCGATGGACGCCGTCACCCTTAACCGGCTGCAAGAAGTATTTCCAAACCGCGAAATCATTGCCGCTCCCTGCCGCCCGTTGGTGCATCAATACGGCAGCCTGCATTGCGCCAGCATGCAGATTCCGGCTTTCGTCCCGTTAAATCTGAGTTAACACCATGAAAAAGAACCTCATCATCTGCGCCGTGCAACAACCCTGCAACCGGGGCCGGGAGGTAAACCTGGCCTATTCATTGGCTCAAATCGCCGCCGCCGCCGCACGCGGCGCCGACTTGGTGGTTTTGCCCGAACTGCACCTGGACCATTACTTTTGCCAAAACGAAGATACCGCCGCCTTCGATCTGGCGCAAGCCATACCCGGCCCCACCTGCGAACAACTTAGCGAGGCGGCGAAAACCCACCAAGTCATTATCGTCTCCACGCTATTTGAAAAAAGAGCGCCTGGACTTTATCACAACACCGCCGTCGTATTCGACAAAGATGGCAGCCTAGCCGGCAAATTTAGGAAAATGCACATTCCCGACGATCCCGGATTTTACGAAAAATTTTATTTTACTCCCGGCGATCTGGGCTTCACCCCAATAACCACGTCCTTGGGCAAGCTCGGAGTATTGATCTGCTGGGACCAATGGTATCCCGAGGCAGCCAGACTCATGGCCTTGGCCGGAGCCGAAATACTGATCTATCCCACCGCCATCGGTTGGAATCCTCATGACGACGTCGCCGAAAAACAACGCCAGCTGGACGCCTGGCGCACCATTCAGCGCGGGCATGCCGTCGCCAACGGCATCCCGGTCGTCGCATGCAACCGCATCGGCTTCGAGGCGTCGCCCGATCATGGCGACGGCATAGATTTTTGGGGCAACAGTTTCATAGCCGGGCCGCAAGGCGAAATACTCGCCGCGGCCGGCCATAATCAAGACATATTACTATTCGCCGAACTGCATGGCGCGCGTATTGAAGAAGTAAGACGCATCTGGCCGTTCTTGCGCGACCGGCGCATAGATGCCTATCAAGACCTTAACCGGCGTTATTTGGACTAGACCCGCCGCCCTGGCGGGCCTTAAACCCGCCAAAAGCAACCGCCGCGTCAGCGTTTAAACCGGCCGAACATACCTTTGGGCTTGTCCGCGGCGGGTTCCGCTTCCGGCGCGGGAACTGGCGCGGGCGGTTCGGGCTCAGGTTCGGGTTCTATGGCGGGCTTATCATCGGACAAGCCCAGCATGGCGTCCAGTTTACTAATTTTTTGCCGGGCGTTGCTGAAAAACCCGCCCGATTTTCCAGCCTGCTCTTTAAGCGGCTTCACCGGCTCCATGGCGGCGACCGGCGGCGGCGCGGCCGGCTCAACCCGCGATTCAGCGCTACGAACCGGAGCGTCCGGCTCAGGTTCGACAACCTTAGCGTCCGGCTGACCCAGCATGGCGTCCAGTTGGCCAATTTTTTGCCGGGCGCTGCTGAAAAAACCGCCCTTTTTTTCGGCTTGAGGTTTTGCCGGCTCCTTGGCGGCGACCGGCGGCGGCGCGGCGGGCTCAACACGCGGTTCCGGACGCTGAACCTCGGCGTCCGGCTCGGATTCAACGGGCTTAACGTCAGGTTGACCCAGCATAGAGTCCAGCTTGCCAATTTTTTGCCGGGCGCTGCTGAAAAAACCGCCTAATTTTCCGCCTTTCGGTTTTTCCGGCTCCGCCGCCGCAACCGGCGGCGCGGCCGGCTCAACACGCGGCTCCGGAGCGGCCGGCGCGGGCGCCGGCTCGGGTTGACGCAAGGCATCATACAAAGCCGCCGCCTGACTAATCTCTTGCGCCCGCGGCTGCCGCTCCTCCAATTTCCGGTCCAATTGCTCTATTTTCGAGCGGGCGCCGGAAAACCGGGACAGCAAAGACTTAAGCCCGCCAGCCGCCGCTTCCGCCGCGGCTGGCGGCGCTTCGACCGGTGCGACCGGGGGAACCGGCGTCGGCGTCGGCTCCGCGGCCGGCGCAGGCCGCTCGCCAGGCGCGCGATTCAACACCTCAGACAAGATTTCCGCCGCCATCGGTCCCGGCGCTCTCGGCGTCGGCGCGCTTGTTTCAACGGCCGGCATCGACGCCGCGGCCGCGGCCGGTTCGCCATCTGCGGCGGGCGCGGCTTGCCGCTCCAACTCCGCCATGCGCGTCGACTCCGTTCGATTCAACTCCGCTCGATTCAGAACAGCCAAATTCGCCGCCTGCTCGCGCGCGGCCCGCTGCTGTTCGCGCAACAAACGCGCTTCCTGTTCTTCCAGCGCCTGCCGCAAACGGATCTCGGATTCATCCACCGCGGCCTGCAAAAGGGCGACCGCTTTTCGCTGTTCCTCAAACCGTAACTGAGCGGCTTGGAGTTGCAAATCTTTTTCCGCCGATTTTGCCTCTTCGGCGCGGAGTTCGGCTTGTAATTGGGTCTTGGCTCTTTTCTCGCCGGATAGAGTTTCCTCCAATTGTTGCACGGCAATACTAAAACGCTGCCATAATTGTTCAATACTTAAATCCGGATGCACGGTCAAACCTTGTTGTCCAAGGTCGGGCTGCGCCGCCAAATGCAAAATCGCCGCGCTGATTTGCGCCGCGGCGTCGTCAATCCGGCGTTGCAAGGCTTCCGCGCGCCGCGCCTGCTCCAGGGTATCCGCCCGGCTCAGCTCCAATTCAGAGCCTAAGCCGGCCAAATCGGAACGCGCCGCCTCCAATTCGGCATGGCTACGCTCTAAGACTTGCACCTGTTTACGGATTTCCCGTTTCAAACCGCCGATTCTAAAGCCGTAAATAACCGCGGTCGCCAACCATACCGCGCCGCCCAGGCTTACGGCGTACAGCGGATTGTCCACGGAATATTGATAAAATAGCTGAAACTGCGCCAGAATAAAGGGCAGATATTCTTGAAAAGACATGCTTATCCTTCCTAAAGTTATAATTATAATTCTTTGAGACGCCGTTAAACGCCAAGGTTCGAGCGCGGGTCAATACCTCAACGCGGCCTGCAAACCCATTACGGGCCGCTAAATTTAACCCTAAAGCTAGCCAAAATCAAACGAATTCTGGACCATAAGGAAATAAAACATGAGTACAACCCATGCCAAAAACCACGACGGCTTGGCTAGCGCCGTCACGCCTCCGCTCACCATCACCGGAATCGCCGCCAACCAAGCCTTGAGCGACGTCTCCAGCATAAATCCGTTCGCCAATCTAACGCTAAACGATAAACAGCCCTGGGATCTAGTCAGCGCCCAAATCAGTTTCACCGCCGGTAACGGCCAACTCAGCGGCCCCAATCTATCCGCCGCAACCCTCATCAACGGCCAAACCGTCGTCAATCTGGCCGCCGTTACGCCGACCCAATTGCAACAAGAACTCAACGCCTTGGTATTCTCGCCCGCGCCGCACCAAGTCAAGCCCGGCGCGACCGTCGACACCCCATTTAAGCTGACCTTTCACGGCGGCGGCATCAGCCTCCTGGACAAACCCGAGCGCACCTTCGGCGGCGGCGACAACGGCTTCACCAGCCCGCTAGCGCTGACTCTGGACAAAAATGGGGACCTATTCGTCGCCTACGGCGGCAATCAAACCATAGAAGAATACTCCGCTAGCGGCTCGCTGCTGCGCATTCTCAGCGCCGGAGTTTCTAATTTAATGGCGCTAACCACCGACGTCCAAGGCGATCTATTCGTTACCGATAGCACTAACAATACGGTGCTGGAATACACCCCCGGCGGCGTTTTATTGCATACCCTAAGCACAGGCGTATCCTACCCCGACGCGCTCGCCTTAGACTCCAAAGGCGAATTATTCGTCGCCAATGCCGGCGCGAACACCGTCGAGGAATTCTCTCGCCAAGGCGTCTTGATCCGCGCCCTCGGCGCGGGCATCGCCTACCCCGCGGCGCTTGCCATCGACCAAGCCGGCCATTTATTCGTCGCCGACGAGGCCGGCGGCTATATTCAAGAATTCTCCAACAGCGGCGTGTTGCTGCAAACCCTGGGTCAAGGCTTAGACCAGCCTGCCAAGCTAGCCATCGACCGCAACGGCGACCTATTCGTATCCAATCTCGGCGGCGTGGCGGAATTTTCCAGCGCCGGCGTTCTACTTCGCACCTTAAGCGACGGCTCCAATCATTTCAGCCCCGGCGACATAAGCGTCGATTCGGCGGGCAATCTATACGTCTCCTCCGCCTATCCCCTCCCTGACGCGCCGCCCAAGGTCTGGGAATTCAGCGCCAGCGGCGTCTTGGCCCATGTTTGGAGCGCCAGCCTCGCCAACCCCGCCGCCCTAACCGTCGACGGCAAAGGCGACTTGTTTGTCGCCAACTCGATTAGCGAAACCAATTCTATTGAAAACGTACAAGAATACGCGACGCAAGCCATCCAAAACTATGTCGTCAGCCAAACCGGCCCCGACGTCACCGTCACCGCCGCCGCCATTGCGCCGCCCAAGGTCGCGCTCGGCGCGGCGCAAACCCTCTATGCCGGCTCGGTCGCCAACATTAGCGGCCTCTCCATCCACGACGCCGCCGCCGGCTCAGCCCCCATTAGCGTACAACTCAGCGACGGCTCGGGCATATTGAACGCCGCCGCGCCCGGCGTTGACGGCCGCGGGGAACACAGCCGCCAACTGACCTTAACCGGATCCCTAGCCGCCGTCAACGCCGCGTTAGCCACCCTCACCGACGCCCATGCCAAACTTGGCGCGGACAATATCCGAATCAGCGTCACCGACGCCGGCACGCAACTCAGCGCCGTCGCCACCGACCATATTGACGTCATCTCAGCCTTTAGCGCAACTGGTTTTACCACACAAGGCAAGTTTACGGACACCGCCGTCATCCATCCTTTCGCCAACCTAAGCCTGGCCGACGGCTTATTGAACGACCGTCCCTACGCCCAAATCTCCTTTCCCGCCAACAGAGGCGGCTTGAGCAGCGACGCTATCAGCGCCAACGCCAGCGTAGGCGGCATCGCCGTCTACACCTTATCCCCCGCCTCTCCGGCCGCCTTGCAGCAAGAACTGCGCGATTTGACTTTCACCCCCAACCCAGGACCCGCCCAAACCACGCGGATCACGCTTAGCCTATTCGGCGGCGAAGCCCCGACGCTGACCCTGAGCAGCGGCCTGAACCACCCCGACGGCGTGGCAATTGATGCTCAAGGCGATATCTATGTCGCAAGCCTGGATAACACCCTCAAGGAATATTCAGCCGCCGGCGTCTTGCTTAAAACCTTTAGCAGCCAACTCAGTTTGCCCGCCGCTCCTTACAACTATGGCGCGAATCAACAACTCATCGCGGTGGATAGCCGGGGCGCGCTCTACGCGCTTGGGAGCAATGGCGACATCCTGGAATTCTCCAACGCAGGAACACCGTTACAAACCCTCCATACCGGACTTAGCGCCTTGACCGGTTTAGCCGTCGACCCTCGCGGCGACGTATTCGCCATGAACCACAATAACGTCATTGAATTCTCCGCCAGCGGCAACCTGATTCAAAACGACATGCACGCCAGCGCCTCGGTCGCCTTCGACGCGCAAGGCGACATCTTCATCGCCGCCAATACCGGCGTCATCAGTGAATACAGCGCCAGCGGCGGCTTATTGCAGGCCTTCTCCGACAAACTGTCCTATAGCCCATCCGCTCTAGCCGTCGACAACCAGGGCGACATCTTCATCGCCAACGGCCCCGGCGCCACGATAGACGAATATTCCACCGGCGGCGCCCTAATAAAAACCTATCACACCGGCCTATCAGACGCGGCGAAACTTGTGCTCGACGCCAAAGGCGATCTTTACGTCGCCGACATAGGCAACAATACCGTCACGGAATACGCACCCAACGGCGTCTTGATGCGCGTGCTGTCCACCGGTATCGTCCGTCCGCAAGACCTAGCCCTAGACGCCCAAGGCGATCTTATCGTCGCCAACGTCGGCGTCTTGAACGGCGAATCGGGCAGCGTGGAAATCTTCCCCCCATTGCCCAGCGCGACATACCAGAATAGCGCCACCGTGTTAACCCTATCACCGGCCCCAATCGTCAACGGCGGCGGACTAGACGCCGCCCAGACCGCCGCCGCTCCGGTACAACTAACCGGCGTACTCGACGAAACTCAGGCCATGTTCAATGGACGTGTTTTAAGCAACTAACAAAAAAACTTTGTTAATGAAATTTAGACGGTCTTGTGAACGCAAGATGTTTGGCAAAGGCATCGCCAGCCTAGGGCGCTAGCGTCAACCCAGCCACATCACGCTAGGAACTAGCTTTATACGGCAAATGCCACAATAACATTAAAAAAACTGTGTTATTTAACGCATGATTGCTAGAAGCGCTCAGTTTACTTAAATCAAAATCAAACTAAGCCATTGTTATTAAGCAAATAATAAATCAGGCGCAAATATTGCTCATATTTTGTGACTATACTTTCACACACCTACAGATATGACCATGAAATCAATATTAAAAAGTAGATACGCTCCGATTGCGGTTTCAGCGCTAACCCTAATGTGCGCCGGCGCCGCGCAAGCCAATTTAATTGGCATCGGGGACGGTTTGGTTTACGATACCGCCACCAATGTAACCTGGACCGACGGCAGTTATTTCACCACCAGCTTTAATAGCGCCACCGACGACGGTTTAATCGGCGCGCATGTCACCACGCCGGACGGTTATACGCACACCGTTACCACCAGCGACTTCAGAAATATCCCTAGTTTCGGACCGCACGCCGAGGTAGCGACTTGGTGGGGTGCAACCGCCTATGCCCAAAATCTGGTCTACGACTATAACGGCGTCAATGTAAGCAATTGGACCTTACCCTCAATTGCCGATTTGCAAAGCTTATGGAACCAGCTAGGCACATACGGACTGAATACCGGCTCCGCCTTGGCGGCGGAATATCCTACCGCCTCTACCGTGGATGTTTCACCGTTTAGCTATGTGTTACCGAAAATCTCGGTTACCGACAACGTCAGCGGCGCCACGAATACCGCATGGTATGTAGACTACACTCTCAGCAACCCTGGGCAAGCCGTTTATGCGGCGGCAACAGCCAGCATAAACACCTCCACCCCTAATGTTTGGGCCGTATACAACGGCGATGTCAGATTATTAACCCCCGCAACCGTGCCGGTCCCCGGAGCGGTCTGGTTATTCGGCAGCGCCCTGCTAGGGTTTGCCGGATTCAAAAAACGTCAATCCGCGGCTGCCGCCTAAGTCAAGCGCCAAGCCGAGCTCGAAAATTTAAACTCAAGTTTAAGGCGTCCGGGTTCCGGAGCCCGCATAAAATACGGGCTCCAAACCTCCACGGACGAATTCGCCACATCTTTCGGAAAAGCTTTCCAGCCCCTTCGGCGGCGGCACGGCTAAGGCCCTCCGCATTATCTGGCGCTTTAAAGCTACCCCCCAAACACTCCTCCCGCGAATCGGGTAATCGGGTAAGACCCTGCCATTTGATTATTCGTAAGGAATTGACGGCATCTTCAACAAATTAAAACTTACGCACTACCAAAAAATTGCGCCTTTTGAGCTGTGTCCCCAACATGACGGCATTCTTAGCTTGATCCATGCGCATGAAACCATGCCCGCAAATCGAATTTATCCCTACCTTGATTTTTTGCCGTGCACCTTGGTTTTTGGCCGTGCGTCGATACATCTCGAAAACGTCATAATGCCGAAAACGCTTTGTTTTTGTCATGGAATCACTAATTAGGTTATGACTTACCTTTACGGCCTTGGGTGATAGGTAATTTTACAATTGCCTCGACTTAAGATGATAAGCCTGTTTAAGCGTGCGCTTTTGAATCAGCCCATGCGCGAATTTTCTGGTTTTCAGCATATTTTTACTATATACTCCTGACCCAATTTTAGTTAACTCGGCTAAGAAAGCTCATAGCCCTGAACTTCCTTTCAGCCGGCCAACTAGCGCCTAGCCTGGCGTTTTTACTTAAGATATCTGTTTGATTTAGGACGGAAAAATCTGGTGGCCGAGGTAAAAAGTTGTCTACAATAGGTGCGGGCGAGTGGCGCGCCTCAAATTGTTGCCTTGTCAAGTGTCGGTTGCCGGTATCACAATAATTATGAGGACTTATGAAAGATAACAAAAACCGTATAAACAACTCCTACGATAGAGAGAGTCTGGCGCGGCTGGTAATTATTTGCTCCTTTCTTAGCATATTTTCGCTATGCGCTGTGATGATACACTATCGCGACGATGCCAAAATCGAAACCGTCAAGGAAGTGTTTAATGTCCTTTTGCCGGTATTGGCCAGTTGGGTCGGTACGGTACTGGCGTTCTATTTTTCCTCCCATAACACGGCGGCCGTGGCCGAAGCCATTAATAGGCAATCAGGAGATACTCCAAAAACTAGTGTGGGCGAGGTCATGATACCCATAAATAAAATTCAAGGCAAGTTGGATTTGTCCTCGAAAGTTACAGACCAATGGATCAAAAAAGACTTGGATGATCGATTTAAACCAGGGGTGGATGGCGGCAAAGTTACCCGTATCATTGGTACTGAAAATAACAAATTCAGTTTCATAATTCATATTTCTGCCTATAAATCTTATTTGGCTAAACAAGATTACAATGAGAATGATCCATCCAAAGATGCGGAAAAAGTTCTGGACGGCATGCTCAATGACCATGAAATCGGCCCGTTGATAAAGGAAAAAGTCGTGTTCGTCAAGCAATCCGAGACCTTGAACGATGCCAAGAACGCGTTGGAAAAAATCAAGGGCGCGCAGGATGTGATTATCACCGATAACGGCGAACGCACCGGCGAAATGCTGGGCTGGCTGAGCAATATCGATTTATTTAACGCCTTGAGTCAGTCATGATACAGTGGCCTAGCATTATAAAACGGTTGCCCCGAATTTTGGGCGATTGGTGGCAAACCCTGGATTGGTATCTGCTAATTCCAACCGGTTGCTTCGTTCTAATCGTCTTGCTTGTTTTTGTCTCCGATACTCAACAAGCCGTCACTCCCTATCAAGCGGCTATTTTGGACGCCGCGGTTAGGAAACCTCCGCATCTAAAAGTCGAGTTGTCCACTTTCCCCGATACCACGAAAGAGGAAACTTTCGTTACCCTTAAGCATAATTGTTGGCATCCCGATCCCGCTTTAACAGATAACTGCGACAAGACTAATGCCGCCAACGCCCAGCAAAACAAGGACTCAACGCCGACAACAAAACCTGCCGTCGCCAATTACATTTGGTTGACCATACCTAGTGAGTTAAAAAAACAATGCCGGGACAAAACAAATTCACTGAAAACCATACAACAAATCCTAGGCCTACCGGAGGACAAGCGGGATTTTAAGCTGTTTAAGCTACGGCTCAAGCTTGATAAAGTTCGTCGGCCCTGTTTTAGCGGTAGTAATTTGCAGGATAAGTTTTGCACGTTTAACTTGCCCGAGCCGCCGGTCTTGCCTAAACCGGCGGAAGGTAAATCCTATTCGGAGGAGGAAGTGGAAAAATTAATTGAGGACTATAAAAGGTTGCGTTTTTTGAACGAGCAAATGTTGACTTCATGGCGGGACGGCTTCAGCAGGGCCGGAGCGCCGGAGCAGCAAAGCGATGCATACGGCTTTCCTTTTACCGGCATGGGCTGGACCTATAATTGGGACCCGGAGCGTGAAAATCATATTGGAGTATCGGAATTCATAATCGACGAAGCCGACATACCCGCTGACGCAGGGAAAGACAGCCAGAGTCCGGAAGAATTTTGCAATCAAGACCTAAGCTAATTTGGCCACGGAATAGCAAGTGACCTAAAAAATTCAAGTCAAACAAAGTAAAAACGTGTAATCGTTTTTAAATAGCGCCACATCAACAGTGCATTGAGATTTTGGTTGACGGCGTGCTTCACATAAGGTAAATTTAAAAATGGTTGCGCACTCTTACTTAATTATATATTGAAAAGTTTTAATAAATCATCAATAGTTTTTTCCAAATGGCGCTTACTTTTCAAGGCGTCTGGATTGAAATACTTGGCATAATTATCTGGAACCGTCGCGGCAACATTGACATAGGGCTCAAACTGCTTTTTCAGTTTTTTGCCATCCTGCTCCGGCGTAACGCCATACAGCCTGAGCAGCATGGCTTCAAAACACGGATCGGATTTTAGAACAATAATCTTTTGCGACTTAGCTTGCTTTTCAGTAGTTGGCGTCCAATCGGTATCGGTATCCAAAAGAGCCGCCACCACGTCATATTCAGCTAACTTGGCTTGCCGAACCGTCCATTCAATAACATGCTTAGCGCCTTTACCCTTGGCGTTTTTGATTTTTACATGTAGACCGGATTCTCTAGCAACCAGTTGTGATTTCAAATATTTTAAAAACGCTTCTTCGTCATGGCCCTCGCCAACCAAAAGCAAAGTCTGTTTCCGCGTCCTGGGTTTGCTCATAAATTGGGCACCGCGCCGTATGCGCCCGCCATATATTTAGCGTAAAAATTATCATCATTCCGGATACCATCCACGGTGTCTAAACGATAAGCCGCGCTGACGCAGTGTTCGTCTTTCTCAACCAGCATGATTTGCGATTTTTCAAGCAGATTAAGCACTTCAAGAGCATGAGTTGAAAAAATCAATTGCGCGTTGCGCGGATTGGTTGTCGGATTAGCGAACAAATCCAAAATAGGCTCAAGCATGTGCGGATGCAAGTCATTCTCAAATTCATCAATGACAGCCAATCCGCCGCAATCCAAAACCGGCAATAAGCGCGACAAGAGTAAAAATGCGCCTTGCGTACCGCTAGATTCCATATGAAAGGGAAGGCTAAAATTGATATTGCCACTTGAATGCTCGCCAAATGCAATCCAAGACCTCAGCTCGGGCGCTTCAATAGGGTTTGGCTGAATTTCCTGCAACCGAACCCCGGACAAACCAAAATCCCAGTTCGATAACAGGCTATTCATTATTATCTGCTGGTTAGGATAAGCCGAAAAATGTTCCGCCGCCTGCATAATGGCTTGGTCGCTAATGGGTAAACGGCCAACCACATTCACATTCGTGACCACCCCGCTGGGAATTAACCGCTTCGCCAACGGAATATCGTATTGCGCCGCCCAAGCAATAAATGAAACATTCTGGCGGACTTTTTTAGCCGATTTAGCCGGCAAACCAAAATTTTGCTGCCTGACCAAATAACTATTGCTGGCTTCATCCCAGTCACGCACAAACACATAATTGAAGCGTTCCTTTTTTTGATACAAGGCTTCGTGTAACACCCTCTTTGGCGTGGCAATCAGCACATATCGCCACATACTGCCTTCAAAATCCAACACCAATTCAAACTCGGTCGGAGAATCGGGATGCGCCAAATGCGGTGAAATGGGGATACCCGAATCAGGCTGGCCAGCAAACGAATAACCGATGAACCAAGACAAAAAAGCTAAGGGCTTGAGCAAGCCCGTTTTACCGCTAGCATTGTGACCCACAATGCCGACTAGCTTGGAAACCCGGCTGCCGCAAGCATCGTCCACCATCCAATCGGTCAAGGCCGTATTGCGCTTGATGGTTAGATCAACCTCTACCCGCTCGGCAAACGACTGAAAATTAGAGAACGCATAGCTATGTAACATAAAAAAGACCTTAAAAGTCGTTTTTCAACGGAATTTTGTTGATTATAGACTTTAAATAACTAAATAGCTATGTTTAAACCATACCCCCACGCCAAAACCCATCGCTTAAAAAAGACAAAGCTTAAAGCAGTTTTATTTACAGCAAGATTTGTTGGAATAGACTGTTCGTGTGTTTGAAATTCAAGCGCATGCCTAAACTACCGGCAAATTCAGGAAACGAAGTAGTCCCCAAACTCCACAACACAGGCTAGGAACCTCACCTCGAATAGCGCTTTAAACTAGCGCGTCCACCCATCCCGCAACGTCACGGTACGATTAAACACCAAAGCCTCCGGCCTGCTATCCACCGCATCCACGCAAAAATACCCCACCCGCTCAAACTGATAACGCGTCTCGGGAGAAGCTAGCGCCAAGGAAGCTTCCAAACGGCAATCCGTCAACACCTCCAGCGAATCCGGATTCAAGCCGTCCAAAAAATTATCCAAAGTGTCCGGCTGCGGATGCGCGAACAAGCGATCATACAAGCGTACCTCGGCCGCAACCGAATGCGCCGCCGCCACCCAATGAATCACCCCCTTCACCTTGCGTCCCTCCGGGTTTTTCCCTAAAGTGGCCGGATCATAAGACCCGCGCAGCTCCACCACATTACCAGCCTCATCCTTAATCACCTGCTCGCACTTAATCACATAAGACCCGCGCAACCGCACCTCTCCGCCGGGAATTAAGCGCTTAAAATCCTTAGGCGGATGCTCTTCAAAATCATCTTGCTCGATAAAAATCTCCCGCGCAAACGTCACCGCCCGCTCGCCCAACGCCGGTTTTTGCGGATGATTCGCCAATTGATACGTTTCGCTGGCATCCTCCGGCCAATTTTCAATCACCAGCTTTAACGGCCGCAGCACGGCCATCGCCCGCAACGCCCGCTCGTTCAAATCCTCGCGGATGCAATTCTCCAGCACCGCCATTTCAATCCAGGCATCTTTCTTGGTGACGCCGATGCGCTCGCAAAAATCCCGAATCGCCTCCGGCGTAAAGCCGGCGCGGCGCAGGCCGGAAATAGTCGGCAAGCGCGGATCATCCCAACCTCTGACGATATTTTCCTTGACCAATTGCAGCAATTTACGCTTGCTGACTATGGTGTACTCCAATTGCAAGCGCGCGAATTCGATTTGTTGCGGCAACCAAGTCCACGGAAAATCCTGTTCCAGTTTATGGCGTAATTTTTCCAACACCCAATCGTACAAAGGGCGATGATCCTCAAACTCCAAGGTGCAGATCGAATGCGTAATACCCTCAAAGGCGTCCGACAGACAGTGCGTATAATCGTACATTGGATACACGCACCATTTATCCCCCACGCGCGGATTCGGATGCGGCACCTTGCGAATGCGGTAAATAGTCGGATCGCGCATATTGATGTTAGGCGAAGCCATGTCGATTTTGGCCCGCAATACATATTCCCCGTCGGCGAACTCGCCTGAGCGCATGCGCTCGAACAAAGCCAAATTTTCCTCGATGGAACGGCCGCGATCCGCGCTCGCCTTGCCGGGCTCGGTCAAGGTGCCGCGGTCGGCGCGCATTTGCTCCGGGGTGGAACTGTCCACGTAAGCCAAGCCCAGTTTGATTAACTCCACCGCATATTCATACAACTTATCAAAATAATCCGAGGCATGATACAGACCGGCCCACGTGAAACCCAGCCAAGCCACATCGCGTTCTATGGCCTCCATGTACTCCACGCTCTCTTTTTCCGGGTTAGTATCGTCAAAACGCAAATTGCAGCCGCCCTGATTTTCCGCCGCCAAGGTAAAATTCAGACAAATCGATTTCGCGTGCCCGATATGTAAATAACCGTTAGGCTCCGGCGGAAACCGGGTCGCCACCTTGCCGCCATGTTTGTTCGCCGCTAGGTCGGCGGCGATAATATGCCGGATAAAATTAGAAGAAACCGTGTTTTCAGTAGTAGACATGTGCACCAAGGATAAATAACAAAAATAAAACCGTTAACCGCCGCGCCGCCGCAACCCGCCCAGCCAGCGCCCGAAATCGTCCACATAGGTAAACGCGGCCGGAATCACCAACAAACTGAGTACCGTAGAGGTGACCAAGCCGCCGATCACCGCAATCGCCATCGGCGCGCGGAATGAGGAATCGGCGTTACCTAGCCCCAAAGCCACCGGAGCCATGCCAGCGCCCATGGCGATGGTCGTCATCACCACCGGCCTGGCCCGCTTGCGGCAAGCGTCCAACAAGGCCTCGCCGCGGGTCAAACCCTGCTCTCGCCAAGCGGTGATGGCGTACTCGACCAATAAAATAGAATTCTTGGTGGCGATGCCCATTAACATCACCAAACCGATCATCGACGGCATGGACAAGGCCTTGCCGGCCAACAACAACGCGATGAAGCCGCCGCCGAAAGACAGCGGCAAAGCCGCCAATATCGTCACCGGCTGCAAAAAATCCTTGAACAACAGCACCAACACCATGAAAATGCACAACACGCCGGTCAACATCGCCAAACCAAAACTAGAAAACAATTCCGCCATCATTTCGGCGTCGCCCAAATTGGCCACCGTCACATCCGCCGGCAACTCCCTGATGCTCGGCATGACGGCGGCGGCCTTGGCCACCTCGCCCAATGGAGATTCCGCCAATTCTACCTCAAAAGTCACATTCCGCGACCGGTCATAGCGATCAATGACCACCGGCCCGCTGGACAAACTCACGTCCGCCACCTGCGCCAATAACACCGGCCCGCCGCCGGCATTATTGGCCGGCACGCTTAAACGCTGCAATACCGACAAATCCCGCCGGCCGCCGCTTTGCAAGCGCACCTCCACCGGAGTCTGCCTCTGCTCCAGATTCAATTTCGGCAACACCCATTCATAATCGCCCACCGTGGCAATGCGCAAAGTCTCGGCAATAGCCGCGGAACTGACCCCCAAATCGGCGGCGCGCGCGTAATCCGGACGCACCACGATCTCCGGCCGCGCCAAGGCCGCGCTGGACTGCACCCCGCCTATGCCGGGCAGGGCGCGCAAATCACGCTCCACTCTTAACGCCGCCTGTTGCAGCGCTTGCGCATTATCGCTACGCAGCACCAGCATATATTTCTCGCCGGAAGCGCCCAAGCCTACCTTGGTGCGCGCGCCGGGCAAGGCTGTTAACTTGTCGCGCAACGCCCGTTCAATGGCCTGCTTGCGCACCGGCCTGTCCCCCCGCGCCGCCAAGGTCAACGTCAACACCGCTTTGCGCACTTCCGCGCCGCCGCCGCCCGCCATAGGGTCGGCGCCGGCCGAGCCGCCGCCTATAGTGGTATACACCGTGCGCACGTAGTCCACTTGTCGCGCCAATGCCCGCGCCTGCTCCGCCGCCTCCCGCGTCCGCGCCAACGTCGCTCCCGGCGGCAACTCCACGAATATTTGGGTTTGCGGATTATCGTCCGCCGGTATGAATCCGGTCGGCAACAGCGGAACCAAGGCCAGAGTGCCGAAAAAAAACAACAGCGCCATCGCCAAGGTCAAACCTCGCCGCCGCAAGCAAAACGCCGCCAACCGCAAATATCGCCTCATTAGCCAGCCTTCGCCGCCTTGCCCCTCGGGCTCGTCCTTAAGAAAGTAAGCCGCCATCATTGGCGTCAACATACGCGCCACCAACAGGGAAGCAAACACGGCCAGAGCGGCGGTCCAACCGAACTGCTTGAAAAAGCGGCCCGGAATTCCGCTCATGAACGCGGTCGGCAAAAACACCGCAATCAGGGTGAACGTGGTGGCCACCACCGCCAGACCAATTTCCTCGGCCGCATCCAACGCCGCGGTAAAAGCCGATTTTCCCATGCGCAAATGGCGGACGATGTTTTCCACCTCGACAATGGCGTCATCCACCAAAATGCCCACCACCAGCGACAAGGCCAGCAAGGTAACCACGTTTAATGAAAACCCGAAATACTGCATGCCGGCAAAACTCGGCGCTACCGATAGCGGCAAGGCCAGCGCAACAATCAAGGTAGCCCGCCAGTCGCGAAGAAACAGCCACACCACCACCACCGCCAGCAAGGCCCCTTCATACAGCAAGGACATGGAACCCGAGAACTCCTCCTCTACCGGGGTCACGAAATCGAAGGCCTCGGTCAACTGTAAGTCCGGCTGCTCGGCCACCAATTCGGCCAAGGCTTTGCGCACCGCCGCGCCTACCTCCACTTCGCTAGCGCCGCGGCTGCGGCTGACCTCAAAGCCGATGACCGGCTTTCCGTCCAACAGCGCCAAGGAACGCGGCTCGGCGTAAGCGTCGGACACCGCCGCCACCGATTCCAAACGCAGGTTGCGCCCATCCGTCAACCCGATTTGCATGCGCCGCAATTCCGCCGCCGTGGCCGCCGCGCCTAAGGTACGCACCGATTGTTCGCCGCCGCCGAGATCGGTGCGGCCGCCGGAACTATCGCGCTGCATTTGCCGCAATTGACGAGATATATCCGCCGCCGACACCCCCAGCGCCTGCAACTTAACCGCGTCCAACTCCACCAGCACCCGCCGGTCCACGCCGCCGACCCGGCGCACCGCGCCGACGCCGTTAATACGCAACAAACGCTTATTTAAGGCGTCGTCGATAAACCAGGACAGGGCCACATCATCCAGCCGCCGTGAACCCACGGTATAGGCCAAAATCGGCGTGCCGGCCAAATCCAGCTTGCCAACCACCGGCTCGCGCATGTCTTCCGGCAAATCCGCGCGCACCTTGGCGATGGCCGAGCGTACGTCCTCCACCGCCTCTTGCGCGGGCTTCTCCAGACGGAACTCAACCCTGAGCGTCGCATTACCCTCGCGGATGGCGGTACTAATATGTTTCAGGCCTTGCAGATTGGCCAGCGCGTTTTCCATTCTCCGCACCGCCTCGGTTTCCAGCTGCGCCGGCGAAGCGCCGGGCCAATCAGCGTTGACCAGCACGGTAGGCAGATCCAAATCCGGAAAATTCTGCACCTTCATGGCTACAAATCCGGAACCGCCCAAAAACGTCAATAATACGAAAAACATCACCGCCGGCAACGGATTGCGGATGCACCAAGTGGAAACCGTCATTTCTCGACCACCCTAACCCAATCGCCGTCAACCAAAAACCCGCCGCCGGCGGCGACTAATTCATCGTCCGCGCCGACGCCGCGCAATTCCGCCAAATCTCCGCTGATGGAAACCACCTCCACCTTGATTTGCCGCACCCGCGCCAAATCGCCTTGCCGCTGCTCCAGTCGATAAACGTACGAAAATCCGTCCCGCAAGGCCAAAGCCTCCGCCGGCGCGGCCCAGGCCGACTGTTCGCCCAGTAAAATCTCGCCGCGGGCGAACATGCCCGGCCGCAAACCGGCCGGATAGGCGTTTGGCAAATCGGCGTACACCAAAGCATTGCGGCTTTGCGCATCCAAGGCCGGGGCCAGGGCGCGTATCTTACCGGCCACGTCGGGCGCGCCCGCCGCCCGCACCGTCACCGGCATACCCGGATGCAAGCGCAGCAACTCATCGCCGGTGACCTCGCCGCGCCATTCCAGGCGCCATTGCCGGATCAAGCGGAACAATTCCTGCCCTTCCGCCGGGGCCGCTCCCAAGATGGCCCGATTGGCCGATACCACCCCATCGTCGTTGGCAATTAAGCGCGTATGCTTCAAGCGCAACTGCGCCGCCGCCAGACTCGCCTTGGCCGATTGCAGCCGCGCCCGCGCGGTTTTCGCCGCCGTCAAATACTGATTCACCTGCTGTTCGCTAAACGCGCCGGAACCAGCCACCGCCCGCGCCCGCACCGCATTCGCCTCGGCGTCGGCCAGATTAGCCTCCGCTTCGGCCACGGCGGCGGCGGCCTGATCAACCTCGGCAACCAAGCGCTCGTCATCCAATAAGGCCAACACCTGGCCTTGTTTGACGTTGTCGCCGACTTGCGCGTTAATGCGCAAAATACGCAAGCCGCTGACGTCACTGCAAATACTCGCCTCCTGCCAAGCCGCGACCGAACCGTTAACCGCCAATAGCCGCGGCATTTGCAACTGCCGCGGCCTGACCGCCGAGACCGTCAGCGCCGGCCGTCCCGGCGCGTCCTCACCCGCCTGCGCGCCGGCAACCGACAGACCAAGCGCCAGCCATCCGCTGAACCAAGCTATCGAAATCCTCACTGGCAACACTCCCATTCCTCATTCCGCCAACCGCCGCCGGTGGCCCGATACAATGCAATCCAAGCCGCGACCCGTTCCTGCCGCAGTTCCGCCAGCGCGGTTTCGGCGGCGATGGCGCTGCGCCGGTTTTCCTCCACCGACAACAAACTGCCAAGTCCGGCCCGGTATAATTCCTCGCTGGCCGCCACGTTTCGCCTATACCCTTCCGTCGCGATGCGCGCCTGCGGCAGCCGGTCCACGGCGGCATGTATGCGCAGCAAAGCCTCTTCCACCTCGCGCACCGCCTGCCTAGCGGATTGCCGGAACGCCGTTTCCGCCGCCCGGTATTGCACCTCCGCCGCCGCTTGATTCGCCGCCCGCTTGCCGGCATCGAAAATCGGTAAGCTAATAGTAGGGCCGACCGACCAAGTCTGCGCCAAGGCCAACGGCGATGGGCTGATATTTTGGATAGCGTATTGAATGCTGCCGGTGAGAGTGAGCCGTGGATAGCGCGCCGCCTCGGCCACCCCGACCAAGGCGCCGGCCTCGGCCACCGCCCGTTCCGCGGCGGCCACGTCGGGCCGGCGCAACAACAATTCCGCCGGCATGGCGGGCAGAGCCAACGGGGGCGGCTCCGGCAAGCCCGCGCTCTCCGTCAACCAGTTCCGCAACCGAGACTCGTCCACGGCGGTTAGCGTCGCCAACGCCTTGATGGCCTGATCACATTGCAAGCCGCGTTGCAAGCATAAACTCTCGCCATCCGCCGCGCTTGCCCGGCTCAAAGCGGCATCGGCCGCGGAACGCAAACCGAAACCGGCCGCCGTCGCCACCAAACCGGCGGCGTTGCGCCGCGCCGAGGCGTCCATAGCCGCCAACTCGCGCAAACGCTCACAATGCCGAAACGCCAAATAGGCGTTGGCGGTTTCCGCCGCCGCCGCGGCCCGCGCCGCGCGCCAATCGGCCTGACGCGCCGCTAGACGGCTGACGTCCGCCTCCCGCTGCCGAGCCAAGCCGCCGAATAAATCGATTTCCCAACTGGTTTGCGCGCCAATGAAAAATTGATTGCGGTTATACACCGGGCCGCCGAAACTAAACGCTGTACTGCCCGCGCCAAAATTACCGTCCACCGCCGGCAATCCGGCGGCGACGGCGCCGGTTAAATCGGCGCGCGCGGAAGCGATGCGCGCCTGGGCTTGCGCCACCGAGCCGCTGGCGGCGTCGGCGGCGGCCAATAGCTTAATTAGCAGGGGATCGTTGAACCGCCGCCACCAATCCGCGGCGTCCTTGGGCGCCGTGTCGCGTTCCAGCGCCGCTTCCGGGGGGGCGGGGCGCCAATCGGCGGCCACCCCGGATTCCACGCCCTGGTAATCCGGCCCTAAGGTAGCGATCAAACCCCGGCCGCAGCCGGCCCCTGCCGCCAGCGCCGCCGCAAGCAGCAGGAGCCGGCCGAAATACTCCCGATTCAATCTAAATCCCATACAAATAATAATGTAAAATCGGAAGTTTTAGCGATTTTAAATCCATTGATCAATACCATTTTATAAAGGTATACTTTTATGAAATCTTAACGTTAAATGTCGCCGCCGCCAATATAAAATGGCGACCGCCGACAAAGCGCCTTCCTGGGCTACATTTACAATCGACGCTAACGTAGCAGCGGAACCATGATGCAAAAATCAGACAAGACCAAAAGGACTTATATTTTTATCCGTTTGCTCGCCCAAATCGTTTTCCTGTCCACGGCATTTGAAATCTTGATCATGTTCGCCTTGGATCAACTGCGAAACTACAATGTCAATCTGACGCCGTGGCAGGAAGCGGTGCTGGACGGCGCTTTACTCGCCGTGGTCAGCACCTTTAGCCTGTGGTGGCTGGTTGTAAAACCTTTGAATAAAAAACTGGACGCCGAATTTCAACGCAATTCGGAACAATCTCGCATCAACAGCGAGCTCAATTCGGTATTAAACAAACATTGCATCGTCAGCGCCACCGATTTGAATGGCAATATCACCTACGCCAACGATAAATTTTATGAGACTTTAGGCTACGAGCAAGATGAATTGCTTGGCATGCACTATCAAATCCTAGCCAACCTCGACGCGGAAAGCAACGATCAAACCAAGAGCTTGGTCAACACCATAACCCAAGGTGAAATGTGGCAAGGCGTCAAGCGCCTGCAACATAAAACCGGAGACGAGCGCTGGCTGGAGACTACCATGGCGCCCATGCTGGATCAGCAGGGAAAACCTCTGAAATACATCTCCTTTTATCAAGACGTCACCCGCATCAAACAACAAGAACGGGAACTGCAACGCTTCAAACTGGCTTTGGAAAGCTGCGGGGAAATGGTGCTGATTACCGATACCCACAATCTGATTGAATACGCCAACCCCGCGTTTTTGAATTTTTTCGGCTTTACGCCCGATGAGATTATCGGGCGTTCGGCGCAATTTTTCAACAATCTGCCGGTCAATCAAGCGCTTTGGCCCATCATAGACGCCAAATTACGCCAAAACAAGCCCTGGACCGGCCGTTTGCTCGGCCAACGCAGCGTGGTTCCCCCGCCCGCGCCTCCCGTCACCGCCTCGCTAGCGCCCAATGACCCCTACTATTTTTGGAGTGATTTGCATATCACGCCCATCATAGACGCCGAGAATAAAAACTCCGGCTTTGTGCATTTGATGCGCGACGTCAGCAAGCAAGTGGCTCAGGAAAACTCATTACAACAAGAATTGCGCAACAATCTGGCCCGCGCGGCTGTTTCCAAGGCGCTGCAACAAGATCACCCGTTGCGTGACCGGCTCCGCCAGGCATTGACCATTTTGTCCGCCCTAAAATATTTAAACCTAATTGACAAAGGGGGATTTTTTCTCGCCGACGCGGATGGCGGCGATCTTGAACTCTACTTGCCGTACAATCCCCTGGCCAACGGCGGCCCGGCCGAAATTCCCGACTCTTTGGCGAAACTGTGCAACCAAGCCTGGAGTCAAAACGAATTTTTAGTCCGCGACCATTGCGATTGCGAACAACTCGCCTCTCATCCCGAACACGGCCATTATATAGTCCCTATAACCTCAAACGGCCTCACTTTTGGCGTCATGTTTCTGTACACCCTGCCGTATACGGAATCGGATTTTATCCAGCGCGAAATGTGCATGCGCGTCGCCGAATTGATTTCACTCGCCTTGCAACAGGAAAAAATCAAGCAAGAATTGAGTCACGCGCGCGATCTAGCGCTGCAAACCTCACAAATGAAATCCACTTTTCTCAGCAACATGAGTCATGAAATTCGCACCCCGATGAACGGCGTGCTCGGCATGCTTGAGCTATTGAAGGATACCGGGCTAAGCCCGTCGCAACACGATCTGTTGCACACCGCCTATAATTCCGCCGCCTCCTTGCTGCTCATCATTAACGACATACTGGACTTTTCCAAACTGGAAGCCGGTAAAATCGAACTGGAAAAAATCAACTTCAATCTCCGCGAACTGCTTGAAGAAGTCATTGCCTTGCTCGGTGAGTCCGCGCGCAATAAAAATCTGTATTTAACTCTGCGCCTGGACCCGCAAACGCCTGCCGCCTGCACCGGCGATCCGGCGCGCCTGCGGCAGATTCTCATCAACATCATCGGCAATGCCATAAAATTTACCGAACAGGGCGGGGTCGCCGTCAGTGTAACGATCAGCCCTGAGCCGCCGGCCATGCTTAACTTCGAGGTGCGCGACACCGGCATCGGCATATCCGAAGCGCAACAACAGCGCCTATTTAAAGCCTTCGCACAGGCCGACAACTCGATTACCCGGCGTTTCGGCGGCTCGGGTCTGGGTCTCTCCATTTGTAAAAATCTGATCGAATTAATGGGCGGACAAATCGGCGTATCCAGCCAACAAAACCAAGGCTCCTGCTTCTGGTTCAACGTGCCTTGCAAACCGGCCGACGCCGGATACCAAGCAAGCTCCGGCCCCGCCTTCGACGCTTTAGTTTCCGCAGCCCCAATATTAGCGCCGCCGCGCCCGGCAGCCGATTACAAGGACAAACGCGTGTTGCTGGTCGAAGATAATAAAATCAACCAAAAAGTGGTGCTGGCCATGTTGCATAAATTGCTGTTGTCTCCGGACCTGGCCGAGAATGGCGAGCAAGCCCTGGAGCTGCTGCAAGAACGCGAATACGATTTAATCCTGATGGACTGCCAAATGCCCGGACTGGACGGCATTGAAACTACTCGCATCTTCCGCTCCCTGGAGCGGCAAAAGAATACCCGGCGCGTTCCCATCATAGCGCTCACCGCCCACGCCACCTCCGAGGCGCGCGACAGTTGCTTCGCCGCCGGCATGGACGACTTTCTCAGCAAGCCGATACTACGCGAGGATCTAAACTCGAAAATAGAATATTGGATAGGAAAACATACGCGCCAACAGACGGGGGTTATTTAACTCACCGGCTTTAAGCAAAACCGGCCCATCCGCTCCAGGTTAAGCGTTATAATCCGCCAAACCCATCGCATTTAACGCCGACCCACTATGCTCAACCAAGCCGACCTGCAAACCCTGCAACTTACCTTTCAAGTCGCGGCACTCACCACCGGCATACTTTTATTGCTCGGCGCGCCCTTGGCATGGTGGCTGGCGCAAACCCGAACCCGCTGGAAAAGCCTATTGAACGCCTTAATAGCCTTGCCGCTGGTGCTGCCGCCTTCCGTTTTGGGATTTTATTTATTGGTCATGCTCGGACCTAACGGGCCCTTGGGCCGCATCACGCAACAACTTGGCCTAGGCGTGCTGCCGTTCAGTTTTTCCGGCCTAGTGGTCGCTTCCTGTCTATATTCCTTGCCGTTTGTGGTGCAACCTTTACAATCCTCATTCGCCGCCATCGGCCGGCAACCTCTGGAGGCCGCCGCCGCATTGCGGGCCGGACCCATGGACCGATTTTTTTCCGTGGCGCTGCCCATGGCCAAACCCGGCATCTTGACGGCGGCCGTACTCGGCTTCGCGCATACCGTGGGCGAATTCGGCGTGGTATTAATGGTCGGCGGCAATATTCCCGGCAAAACCCGCTTGGTGTCGGTGCAAATCTATAACCATGTCGAAGCCATGGAATACTCCGAAGCGCACGCCTTGGCCGGCGGGCTGTTACTGTTTTCGTTTTGCGTGCTGCTGATATTATATAGTCTACTGAAAACCCGCCCCGCCGCGCATCCCTTGGCATGAGTGTTATCGCCCGTTTTCGCGTCGATTATCCGGACTTCCGGCTGCATGCGGACCTCGAATTACCGGGAGCCGGCGTCACCGTGTTATTCGGCCCGTCCGGCTCCGGCAAATCCACGTTGTTACGCTGCATCGCGGGTTTGCATCAGGCGGAACCCGGTTTTTTGCAAGTCAACGGTCAAGTGTGGCAAGACAGCGGCCGGAAACTGTTCGTCCCTACTCACCGCCGGGCCTTAGGCTACGTATTTCAAGAGGCCAATCTGTTTCCGCATTTGAATGTCGCGGAAAATTTACAATTCGGACTCAAACGCCTGCCTAAATCCGCTTCAAGACGGCATCCGGACGAAATATGCGGGCTGCTGGGCCTGGAAAATCTGCTGCCGCGCATGCCGCGGCATCTAAGCGGCGGAGAGCGGCAACGCGTAGCCATCGCCAGGGCCTTGGCGCTGAATCCGGAAATACTATTGCTTGACGAGCCATTGGCGGCCTTGGACCAAGCGCGCAAGCGCGAAATTTTGCCCTATTTACAGCAATTACACCGCGGCCTGAAAATTCCGTTGCTTTACGTTACTCATTCCGGACACGAATTGGCGCAATTGGCCGATTATTTGGTGGTGCTGGCGCAAGGCGGGGTGCACATTCACGGCGAATTACAAACCGTTCTCAATCAACATCCGCTGCCGCTCACCGAATCCGGAGAAATCGGCTGCATTTGGCCTGCCAACGTGATTAGGCATAGTCCGGAACACTCTATCAGTGAAGTCGCTTTTTCCGGCGGCGTTCTGGAACTACCCCTGCCGCAAGCCGCGCCGGGAACCAAGATTAGGCTGCAATTGCTGGCGCGGGATGTTAGCCTGAGTTTACAAGCCTTGGATAAAACCAGCATACTCAACTGCCTGCCGGCGACGGTGACGAGCTTGACCGAGCAAAATGACGGACACGCCTTGGCGCGCCTGCGCATAGGCGAGCCTGGATCAGGGATGTCACTATTGATTGCGCAAATCAGCCGTAAGTCGGCGCGGACACTGGAATTGAAGGCAGGCATGCGAGTATTTGCCTTGATCAAGGCGACCGCAATAGCTTGCCAAGCCTGACTCTAACAATCAAAACAACCTGACCAAGCTAAAAAGAAAGGGCATCCAGCCCAACATCGCTCCCTCAACCATCCCTAGCGCATGATAATCCGTTTATTCTGTCCATCCTCGTCATGGTTTGATTCTAATTGGGCTTCCAGCCCCTAAAACCGTCCAACGCCCATCCCTGGCTTCTCAATAATCCGCTTATCGTCCCATTCCTTAACGCCTTAAATGCCGCCGTACAACCAGCGTGCATGGCCTTGGGTTTCCTTTCCGCCAGCGATCCCACTTCCCTCCCTGGCTCCCGCCCGGCCTGTTGCGTCCGAACGGCTCACTAAACCGGACTTCCTTGCCCGGCGCATCCTTGCCCGCGCCTGATTCCTTGGCCATTTCCTAGTTTAAATTCCGTCATGACCGCCGCCTGCGCAACGGCCATGCTTCAGGGCTTCCAGCCCGCATGGCGTCCATCTTTCATCCTTGACCACGGCTTTCCCCGCCGCGTCCCTCATTCCCTAAGCGGCATTACCCATGCCGGCCCGCGTCCCACTTACATCCTTATCCTAAAGCGGCGTCAATGCCGCCGGCATCCCTTTGACAGGCTTCCAGCCTGGGGCGTCCCTGCCGCCTCCCTAAAGCATCCCGCTCGCTATCCCTATCCCTATTGCGGGCTTCCATCCCGCGCCGCCGATCCCACTTCCTTCCGTGGCGCATAGAACCTCATGTTCTCTCCCTATCCCTTCAATTCGCGAACCCGGCTTGCTCGCGTTAATTTAACGCGAGCGTGCGAAACCATCCGCACCGGTTCCAACTTCCTTAAAAATTAACGCTAGCTTAGCAAGTCAACATGACAATATGTTGAAACTGCCTGACTGGCATCCCGCGCCGCCGTGTAACCGGTCAGCGCCGTCTATTCATGGCATTATAAAAGCAAACAACGGGCCAAAATTATTATTCAACACCTAGGTAATTGATTTAATTTAATTTAAAACCGTGAGCACCCAAAATACCGGCTCCGGCCAAACCAAAGACTTTTGGAAAAATAGGTTAATTCCCCTAATTGCATACACAATAGGGGATATCCCGCACTCCCCGTCACGGCCGCTTCGGTCCATTCTCGACCGCGCCGCGGGATCATCCGCAAAAGTTCTTCAATATTGTGCGATCAAGGTTAAAATACGCGATTCGAGCGTAACTCAACTTTTTTGCACCAACCTCATGGAAGAATCCAATCCCTCCGCCGGCGCCGGCTTCAAGCCGCGCCAGCTGCCGCTAGCCATGCTGGCGTATTTTCTATCCGGTTTTTCCGCGCTGATGTTCGAGACCTTATGGTTCCGCGTCGCCGGCCGCATGCTGGGCTCTTCGGTGTACAGCGCCGCCGCGGTATTGACCGCCTTCATGTCCGGCCTGGCCTTGGGCGCGGCCTGGATCATCCGCCATGAAAACAAGCTGAGCCGCCCATTCCGCTGGTATCTGTATTGCGAACTATTGATCGGCGGCGGCGGTTTGCTGGCGGTTTATTTGCCGCCTTATCTCTCGCCGGCGCTCGGCCCCTTGCTAGGCGCGGCGGCCGGCTCGCCGCCGCTATTGGCCGGCCTGCGCTTCAGCCTGGCGTTTTGCGCCTTCCTGCCGCCGGCCTTCGGCATGGGCTTGACCCTGCCCTTGCTACAGCAAGCCGTGACCCGGCATGACCCGGACTTTCTGCGCGCCATGGGCCGCCTTTACGGCTGGAATACCCTCGGCGCGGTCGCCGGCGCCTTGGCCGCGGAATATGTTTTTATCACCTATTTTGGAATTAACGGCGCCGCGGTATTCTCCGCCGGCCTCAACTGGCTGGCCGCCGGCTTGATTTATGTCGGCTTCCTCCGCCAACCGCATATCCTGCCCGCCGCGGAAACGCCTAGCCCACGAGGCATGCCTCCGCTCGGCCTGCTGGCCGGGCCATTCCTGACCGGATTTACCCTGCTGGCCTTGGAAGTGGTATGGTTCCGCTTGCTGCTGTTAAGCCAATCCGGCAGCTCCAGCGTTTTCGCGGTCATGCTCAGCCTGATCCTGGCCGGTCTGGCCCTGGGCGGATTCATCGCCTCGCGGCTAAAACCGGCCGCCGGCGGCCTGGACGCCCGCATCGCCTATTTTTGTCTGGCGGCGGCTTGCTGCGTGGCTGTCAGTTTCAGGCTGCTGGCCTGGTTGTATGAACAGGATTTCAAATCCTTAAGTTTCAATCCGCGCGCCCTGATTTACTGTTCCGCGCTGCTGATGACTCCGACCGCCTGCCTATCCGGCATTCTGTTTCCCTTGTTCGGACAGGATTTGCGCCAGCGCTTGGCAAGCGCCGCCAGCGCCGGCTGGCTGACGCTGGTCAATACCCTGGGCGCGGCGCTGGGCTCCGCCGCCGCGACGTTTATACTCTTGCCCCATCTCGGCGTCGAATACTCATTGCTGGCCTTGGCCTGCGTTTATCTGCTCGCCGCCTTACCGCGCCTCACCGCCCCATCCGCTTCCGCCTGGCCGCGCGCGGCAGGCTGCGCCGCTTTGATAGCCACGCTCGGCTTATTCCCTTATTCCGCCTTGCCTAAAATCTACGCGGCTTACGGGCAACAACTGTATCCCGGCGAAAAACCGCTGGCGGTCAAGGAAGGACTAAACGAAACCATTCAATATTTCGCCGTCGAAAAAATGGGACAGCCGCTATGGTATCGCTTGGCCACCAATAGCCTTAGCATGTCCGGCACCAGCTTTCCGGCGCAACGCTACATGAAACTGTTCGTTTACCTGCCGCACCTATTACGGGACGACTTGCAAGACGTGCTGCAAATTTCCTATGGCGTCGGCATGACCGCCGAGGCGGTGGTCAGTCTGGACAGCTTGCGCCGTTACGACGTGGTGGATATCTCGCGCGACATTCTCGACCTGAGCCAAATCGTGCATCAGGCGCGCGGCGTGCATCCGCTGCAAGACCCTAGAACCCGGGTGCATATCGAGGACGGCCGCTTCTTTTTGCAAACCGAGACCGCCCGGTACGATTTAATCACCGGCGAACCGCCGCCGCCGAAAACCGCCGGCGTGGTCAACTTGTATACCCAAGAATATTTTCAACTGATTTTCGACCGCCTGAAGCCGAACGGCATGACCAGTTATTGGCTGCCGGCGCACGAGTTGACCGCCGACGACAGCCTGGCCATCATCAAAGCCTTCTGCAACGTGTTCACGCACTGCAGTTTGTGGAACGGCGGCGGCCTGGAATTTATTTTGCTCGGCGGTAAACAAGCGCCGTCACCCATGGACCCCGCGCGTTGGGAGCGTCTGTGGCGCTCGCCGCTGGGTGAGCGCCTGCGCGACCTCGGTTTTGAACAGCCGGGGCAAATCGCCGCGACCTATGTCGCCGGCAGCGCGGAATTAAAACGATTGACCCAAAACACCGCTCCCCTGACCGACGATTTTCCGCACCGCTTGTCGCCGGATTACCAAAATTTCCGCGGCGTTTTTCCGTTATACGCGGATTTATTGGACTTGGACGCGCGCCGGCGAAACTTGGCCAACAGCGAGGAAAGCCGAGCCTGGCTAGACGCGGAACACATCGCCGCGGCAGCCGCCTATTTCAACGCCGAGCACATCATCACCATGCTCAACGTCAAGCATGCGGAATATTACCGGCCGGTAACCGACCCGGACCTGTTTTTTTGGCGCGAATTGGCGACCGAACTGCAATCCGTCCCGCCGCTTAAAGTCACTCCCTTGTTAATACTGGGCGCGACGCCGGACAGCCAAAAGCTATTGACGCGGATTCCGCCCAACGCAAGCCCCGAATATATCAATGAATCGATCGCGGCCGCGGTCGTCCAGCGCGACTACCCGGTCGCCCTAGCCGCATTAGCGCAAGGCGTGCGCGCCAACCCGGCCATGGCCGCCAACCAAACCGTGCTCCGCTTGTTCTGCGTATTGCACGCGTTAAATGGCGATTTACAAGCCGAACAATTGGCGCTGATAACCGGCGCGCCCGAATTGAGCGCTTGGCTGAGCGGTTTTATTGCGAACAGCCCTACAAAATCAACAATTCCGGACTAATTCGCTGCATAAACACCTGCCGGTAATGCTCGGACTTGCGAACCTGCATGGACTCCAAGGGATTGTAATTGTCGGTGATCAAAATGCCTTGCGTTTCGTCCAGGTGATATTCATGATCCAACAACCAATTTACGCGCGGGTCCGGCTGCCTAGGGTCCAAGTTGATTGGTTGCCGCGAAGCCAGAAAAATAAAATCGGTGAACTCCGCCTTATCGGTAATAAACACCCGCACTTCCGGCATAACATGGCGCAAGGTTCTATACACCGAGGCCACCGCCTGCGTACCCTCGCCCTGGGTAAACCCTACGTAATTCAAGGCCAACACCCCTTGCTCGCTCAACATGCCGCGCAACTGCGTCAACATCTCCACGGTCAATAAATGCGTCGGCTCGGTGCCGCCGGTAAAACAATCGTGGATGATAAAATCGTATTGCTTATGCAATTTCTTGATTTCGTAGCGGGCATCGCCGACCAAAAACTCGCCGTTCGGCTTAAAATTGAAATAGTCCAGCGCCGCTTGCGCGATAGCCGGATCTATTTCTATGGTATCGGTGGTCAAACCGGCGGCGTTAAAACCTAAAGCAATATGCCCGCCGCCCAAGCCGATCAACAACGCCTGCTTGGCGTCGGGCCGGAACAGCGGCAATTGTGCGATGACGTTTTGATAATTCAGCAAGGTCCTGCCATTATTCAAGGCCTGAGCGCTCAAAACCGACGCGTCCGACAACAGCAAGCGCGCGCCATACTTTTGATTATCCACCACCCGCACCCAGCCGTAATTGCTTTCCTCGGCATGAATAACCTTAAATTCGGCCGCTTGCGGCCGGGCCAAGGCAAAGCCGTTGATCGCCAATGCGCCGATCAAAGCCCCGGTTAGCAACATCGGCAAAATGCTGGCGGGCTTTACAAAGCCTTGATTATCCCGAAACATCAAAAAACCGGCCAGGGCCAATAAAATCAAACTGGCGCTAAAAATAATGGCGCGCGCGCCAAAGGCCGGCAGCAAATAAAAACTTAATAACAAGGTCGCCAACACACTGCCCAAGGTACTGATGGCGTAAACAGAACCCGCCACCGTGCCGACTCCTTGCAAATCCTCGGTAGCCAGTTTAATCGTAAATGGCCCGACCATGGCCAGCGCGGTCAAGGCCGGGGTAAATAAAATAAAGGCGCTGGCAAAAGCGCCCAGACGCAGGCCGGCCGGATTGCAGAACTCCATCACCGGGCCGCTGAAAAATGGAATCAATACGGCGCTTAACGCCGCCGCCAACAAAATATGCGGCAAACGCAGACGCGGAAACCGATCGCTCAACCAACCTCCGGCATAATAGCCCAGCGCCAAGGCGAACATAGTCACCGATATCAGCGCCGACCATACATATAAACTAGCGCCGTAATACGGCGCGATAATCCGGGTGCCCAACAATTCTAAAATCATTACCACGCCGCCGGTAATGCTGACGGTAAATAATAACAACCACTTACTCACGCCGGCTGCTTTCGGCCGGGCCAGAGGCGCGGCCACCGCTTGTTTTTTTGACATAATTTTTATAATAATCAAAACAATAAATAACTATTAAAACACAAAAAACCCCGCGCCGGAAAAACCGGAACGGGGTTTCATTTACTCATGGCATCCTTAGCCGGCGGCGTTCCATCGCCGCGTTCCTGTCAAACCTGACTTCCAACCAAGAAGCAGTCTAGTCTAATAATCCAAAGGATTAAGCTTGACGGCGGCGGAAACCCATCCAACCAGCCAACACGGAGCCGAACATCCACACCGCGCCTGGTACAGGCACCGCGGATGGATTGATCAACGGGTTGGTCAAAGGATTGGCGCCGGTTTCTTGATAAGTGGTGTAACCCGCGCCCACGAATTGGTCGTAGCCGGCGGTGGTGTTGGCGGAACCGGTACCGGTTTCCCACATGGCGATACTGATGTATGGGTCATAGTTCGCGGCGGAAACATAGGTGGCGCTGTTTGTTGAATCGCTGCTTTGGCTGGCGTCGCCGACCACCAAGGTGAATTGACCGCCGGTGGTTGGATCATTGTTCAAATAATCGCCTTGCAAATTAACCGAGAAGTCAACTTCACCGCCGATACTGCTGGCTTGACCGCTGCCCAACTCCACCAAACCGCTCAAGCCGGCGCCGGTGGCCACGCCTTGATACAAGGTGTAAGTCAACAAGTCTTGGCCCGCCTGGGAAGACAAACCATCCGAGACCAAGGCCGATGAAGTATCCGGCGCAATGGCGAAGTTCAAATACTGCGCATGGGTGCTTTGAATGATGTTGTATTCGCCGTCGGCCGCGGAAGTGCCCGCCACGCTACCGGAACCGGCGTAAGGGTTCAAGTACAAGTTACCGGTGTTGAAGGTATTGTTGCCGGCGTTGTAAATGCCGTTAGCCGCGGAACCTTGGGTTACCGATACGGTTGGCAAGCTAGCTTGGCTAGGCGCGCTGGATGGCTCATTGACGCTAGGGCCACCGAGTTTTGAAGAAGCGGAGGCGAGAGTCAAGTTATAGGCTTGGCCGAACAAGGTATTGCCTTGAGCAGGAGTCACGCCGTTATGAATCACGCCACCCAATTGCGCGGCGGTCACGCCGGTAGGCGCGGTGCTTGCGTTATAGGCCGGGCCATAGGCGCCGGTTTCAATAACCCGCGCGTTGCTGGCGGTCGCGCCGTGAATACCGGCGAACGCGATTTGCGGAATGTTGATCGAACTGTTCGGGTATTGCGGGGTTTCCACGCCGGAAGCCGGCAGACCGTTCAACCAAACCGGATTACCGGCGGAAGAACCGATGTCAAAGGAGGCATGCGCATAAACCGCTTGCGAAGCCGACATAGCCGCGACCACCGCTGCTGACATCGACAGTAATTTCAATAATTTCATTTAGTTATCCTCAATATTCGTTTTTTTACAACACAGATACAACGGCCGACTAACCCAGGCATGGCTAATCCATTATTCAATCGTCGAAAATCCGTTTCCGCCTGAACAGAGGCCAAATCAACTAAGCATTTCAGACCGGGGGCGTTCCAGGACTATCCCTGCCCCAAACCTGTCTCTTGACAGCTTCAAACGCCTCGGCCCGATTTTAATTTGCACAAGCCACGCCAATTTTCAAAATTGATTAGTAATCAACGTGTAATTAAACATAATGTCTAAAACCAGGCCTTTAACGCGGCTAAGACTGCGGCATATGCCATAAAAAATTTAGGCGGCCCGTTAAATCACACAATCATTAACACCGGTTTTATACCCAAGCGCGAAAAGTTTGAGCGTAGCTCAATCGTCAACATGGATTTAGGCATGATCAATCCCATTTGTATGATCAGTTCCGTTCGATCAGTTCTGTTTGATCAATCTCCAACACAATATCCAAAGCAAAAAACAATTGATCTTGAGGTTTAAGGGTTCGGTACTCGGCGCACGCCAAGCGGCATGCCGGCCGCCGTCGGTTAAATCATCCCGGCCAGGCGCGGGTTTGGTAAAATATACAGTTCGGAATTTTAAGAATAAAAAATAAGACATGCCGCGCTATCTTGCCTATATTGCATTGATTTTTGGGTGCCTGACCGCCGCCGCCGATCCCGTCGCCGGCGAATTTCTGGCCCTGAATTACCACGACATTCTGGAAGAAGAGGAACGCACGCCGCCGTTCGACCGCATTGGCGTCAGCCGCGAACACTTGGACCAGCATTTCGCCTGGCTTAAGAAAAACAGCTATCATCCGATCAGCATTCAAGATTTACTGGACGCCCGCAACGGGGTGAAACCGCTGCCGGCCAAGGCCGTGTTGCTGACTTTCGATGACGGCTACCTCAGCTTTTACACCCGCGCCTTGCCATTGTTGAAAAAATATCATTACCCGGCCCTGCTCGGCGTCGTCGGCTCCTGGCTGGAGGAAAACGGCGCGCACGAAGGCAAACCGATCATGAACGCGGCGCAAATCCGCGAAGTGATGCAAACCGGCCTGGTGGAAGTCGCCTCTCACAGCCACGACCTGCACCATAGCATCCCGGCCAATCCGCAGGGCAATCAGCAAAGCGCGGTGACCGCCCGTCTGTATAGCGCCGAATACGACGAATATGAAACCGACGAAGCTTACCGCAAACGCCTATTCGAGGCTTTGCAAAAAAGCTCCGACGGCTTATTGCAACTGATAGGCCAGCGGCCGCGCGTCATGGTCTGGCCTTATGGGGAATACAACGCCGTGGCGCTGGAAGCGGCGAAATTGAACGGCATGTCCATCACCATGGGCCTAAACGATGGCGTCAACACCCTAGCCGATTTAAACGTCGTCAAACGCATGATGATCACCGACGATCCGAATACCGAGCAATTCGCCGGCATCATGAAAAACCAACGCCAAAACCTGCAAATGCGGGTGATGCACGTGGACATGGACTACATCTACGACGCCGACCAGGAGCAAACCCAACGCAATTTGTCCGCGCTAGTGGAGCGGGTCAAGGCCAGCGGAGCCAACACGGTGTTTCTGCAAGCCTATTCAGACCCGGACGGCGACGGAAACGCAGACCAACTCTATTTCCCCAACCGCCATCTGCCGGTGCGCCGCGACCTGTTCAACCACGTGGCCTGGCAACTGCGCAGCCGCGCTTCCGTCAAGGTTTACGCCTGGATGCCGATCATGGCCTTCAAAGCCGACGTACCCTTGAAATGGTATGTCAAGGAATGGCGCGACGGCGAGGCTCAGCTATCCCGCCACATATACACCCGGTTGTCGCCGTTCAACCCGGAAGCCCGCCAATTCGTCGGCGAGCTGTATGAAGACTTGGCCAAATATTGCGTGTTCAACGGCCTACTGTTCCACGACGACGGCATACTGTCCGACTACGAAGACGTGTCGCCGCTGGCGCTGGATTATACCCGCGATGTTTGGGGCCTACCGGCCGACTTCGGCCAACTGCACGCCACCAGCGACATGCGTTTACAATGGGCGCGGCATAAAACCGAACTGATCGGCCAATTCACCGATTATTTAGCCGACCGGGTGCGTTATTACCGGCCCAATATCAAAACCGCGCGCAATTTCTACTCTCTGCCGCTGCTAATGCCCGACAGCGAGGAATGGTACGCCCAATCCTTCCCGGCGTTTCTAAAGCATTATGACTATATCGCGGTCGAGGCCATGCCATTCATGGAAAACGCCGCCGACCCGCGCTCCTGGCTAACCGAACTGGCGACGAAAACCGCCGCCTATCCGCAAGGCATGGACAAAATGGTATTTGAATTGCAAACCGTGGATTGGGCGCGGCGGCAAGACATACCGATCTCGGTAATCAGCGAACAATTTGAATTGCTGAAAAAACTTGGCGCCAAGCACATCGGCTATT
Organism: uncultured Pseudomonadota bacterium; assembly: GCA_903928965.1. Lineage (GTDB taxonomy): Bacteria > Pseudomonadota > Gammaproteobacteria > Methylococcales > Methylomonadaceae > Methylomonas. The sequence goes on along the minus strand of CAIYSZ010000114.1, from coordinate 5,536 downwards.
ACCCGGACAACGTATACCGCGATCAGCCGCGCCTCTCCGAATTGAAACAATTTTTTCCTGTTAATGTTCAATACTAAGCAGGATCGCGCTAGAGCGGACTAAATGGAATCGATCACCGACCACCCCTGGATTCAGCAGTTGATCGATTGGCGCCTCATTTGGCAAGAGCGCCTGGAAGAGCTGCCGTGGGAGCAACTGGACGAATATTTGTCCCGTTTCATATTTTACTACCCGCTGCTAATGGCCTATGTCTGGATGCTGGGCGGCATTATCTATTATTTTCGCTGGGAGCGGCGGCAAGGCGGCGGCCTGGGCAGCCTCCCCTCCTTGCCGGCGTATCCGCCGGTATCTATTCTGGTTCCGTGCTATAACGAAGGCGAAAACGTGCGCGAAACCATCGAATACCTGCTGCACCAGCAATATCCCAACTATGAAATCATCGCCATCAACGACGGCAGCAAAGACAACACGCTGGCCATATTGCACGAATTGGCGGTGAAGCACCCGAAAATCCGGGTGGTCAATCTGGCCAAAAACCAAGGCAAGGCGGTCGGACTGCGCACCGCGGCCTTGCTGTCCAACAGCGAAATCTTGATCGGCATAGACGGCGACGCCCTGCTGGCGCCTAATGCCACCGCCTGGATGGTCAAACATTTTCTGGAAAACCCGCACGTCGGCGCGGTGACCGGCAATCCGCGCATCCGCAACCGCTCCACCTTGCTTGGTAAAGTCCAGGTCGGCGAGTTTTCCGCCATCGTTGGCATGATTAAACGCGCGCAACGCACCTACGGCCAAATCTTCACCGTCTCCGGCGTCATCGCCGGCTTCCGTAAAACCGCGCTGCATGATGTCGGCTATTGGAGCCCGGACATGGTGACCGAGGACATAGACATCAGCTGGAAATTACAACTGGCCGGCTGGAGCATCCACTTTGAACCCAACGCCCTGTGCTGGGTGTTGATGCCGGAAACCCTGCCCGGCTTGTGGAAACAACGCAGCCGCTGGGCGCAAGGCGGCGTCGAAGTCATGCTGCGCTATTTCCGGCGGCTATGGCATTGGCGTTCGCGCGGCATGTGGCCCCTGTATCTGGAATGCTGCGTCAGCCTGACCTGGGCTTTTATCGTGACCGCCTATATTCTGGCCGCGCCTCTGCAATGGCTGTTCGCCAACCAAGCCAATGAAGCCCTAGCCGATTTATCCCCGCGCTGGACCAGCATGCTGCTGTGCATCACCTGTTTAATCCAATTCGGCGTCAGCTTGAGCATAGACTCGCGCTACGAAAGTCAAAACAGCGGCGCGGCAAGGCGTTATTACTGGATGATTTGGTATCCCATCGTCTACTGGTTCATTCAAGTCGGTGCCACCCTCAACGGCTGCGTCAAGGCCTTGCGCAAAAAACGCGGACAACGCGCGGTCTGGGTGACTCTGGACCGCGGACTGAGAAAAAAATAAACTTAAATATAACTATTTGGTGACTTTAGGGTTGTCCCGGCTTAAGCCTTGGTAGCCGATATTTATGCTCTTGTACTGAATAGCTAAACCCGGTGCTTGGCCGCAAAACGCTTAGGCAACCGGCAACCGGCAATTCAAACCGCCGCCAGCACCGGCGCGGGCAAGGGTTGATATCTGGCCAATAAATCCTTCAGCCATGCCGCGCCGGTCGCTAACCGATCCTCGCTAGCGGCGTTTAATTCCAACCATTCATGACTCAAATAGGTAATCCAAGAATTTTTTTCCTGGCTCGCGGCATTTAATTCCGCGGACGCTGATTTCTTTTCCCCGTGCGTCCGCTGCTCTTTATCAATCCACGCTTGCACCGCCTCCCTAGCCCGCTCTTGGTCCGCCGCACTGGATATTGGCGATTGTATTACTTGCAAATAACGCCATAACCCAATTTCCAAAGCAAACTCTCTTTTAGCGGCTTCATCGTAATGAAGCAACGGATCGCTTCCCCACTCCCCGCGCTCCACGGCTAAACGTAAGAATTGCGGCAACGGCAATACTCTAGATACTTGATTATTTGGCTGGGCAAGTTCCGCCACCGCTGAATCGTCCGCTACTCCACGAACCGACTCGGCGAAAGCCAACCAAGCCGCGTTGGTTTCTTCCGGTTGCACGGCGGCGGCATGTTGCCCCTCAACATCATCCTCGAAAGGCAGGAATTGACCTTGCTCTAACAATTCTTGCCGCTTCAACAACTTGCGAAGATAACCTTCAGGGTTCAATTGCCCTGAAAAACGGTCTACAAAGCGCTGTAAACCTTCAATCGCCCGTTGCAAATCACCAGCTTCATTGCGCCGCGACAAGGCGGTGGCCAATAATACCGCGCTACTCCCATCGGATTCATCAATCTGCAATCCCTGTCGCGCATAATCCAAAGCCTGCGCCCAATCCTCGCGCCGTATCGCCAACTGCGCCAAGGTAGAATAGGCATACAAGTTGTTGGTATCCATTTTCAACACTTGCCGCAACAATCGCTGGGCTTGCGCCCAGTCATTTTCAATAGCGGACTCCGCCAATAAGCGCGCCAACTCCACCCGGCAAGGCAAATGATCCGGAAACCGCCGCGTCATCTCCCACAACACCCATTGCGCGCGGCGCGCATAGCCACTCTTGCGTAATACCAGTTGCCACAGCATCCAAAGTCTTTGGTCCTCGGCATCCAGGCACAAGGCCAGCCGCACCCATTGCAACAAACTGTCTCGCACTTCCGGTTCGCGAATCTCGTATTTATTACACAACGCTCGCCCGCAGCGGTCCAGATTGCGCACAAAGTAATAAGCATCACCGGATTTATGCACGTATGCCTCGTGCACGCTCAGCAAAGGACGGACTTCATCCCACGCTTGCAATAAACTAGGTGATTTACGCACCCTCTCGACGGCCTGATCGGTGTCATCTGCCAAGCCTGGAGGTTCAGGCCTTTTATAATTATTACCGGAACGCCCAGGTTGTGATGGGACAAACCCCAACAAACTTAATATGGAAAGCATCTTGTCTTGACCCAACGGCTCTAGCAAACCGCGCAAAAATTCCTGGTAATTCCCGGCGCTCAAGCTGGGATTACGCGCCATCACCCCGCGCAAGCCTTGCGCCAATTCTTCTTGCGCCGGCGCGCCCCAAGCTTGGCGGGTTTTATAGCGATTAAGCAAGGCCTGCGCTTGCAAGCGCAAATTGCGCAAACTGTCTTCCTGCGACAACGGCAATTTAGCCAAGGCCAGCAAGCCTAAATTCAAATAGCGCGCGGAGCGGGTGCGTCCGGCTTCCACCACAAACGATTGCCAAAAAAACTGCAACCTATCGTCCGCCTGAACCGAAGCCAACACCTGCCAATAATCGTATTCAGGATCGCGGTAAACCGAAACCGTCAGCGAAGCTAACCAGCGCAACCAGACGGCGCGGTCAGCCGCTAAAACGGCGCGGGTTTGCGGCAAGTCAAAATACATAGGCCATTGCAAGGCTGCGCACACCCGCGCCGCATAAGCGCTTAGTCTTCGCGCCACGGGCGGTAGTCCGTCGCGTTGCTCCAAAAACCAAGCCTTCAACCCGGAGTCTAAAAAGCTAAGCAAATCGGCGTCGGTTTCCAGAATATCGTCACTAGGGTGACCTAGCGGTGCACGTTGTTGAACCCGAGCGCCGCGCGGCAATACCGCGAGCAAAAACTCATGCGCTTCCACTCGTTCAAACGGGCTAATATCCGCCGCGCCGCGCAATAAGTCCGCCACGGCCTGGCTTGGCACGGCGCGCAACTCATCCGCCCATTGCCGCCAACTCACGCCAACACCTCGCCAAAGTCCGCGCCACTGGATAATTTCCGCAGCCCTTGCACATGCCGATTGCGCGCTTCTAGCATGGCTTGCGGCTCTAGCAGCGCATGCTGGCGCGAGATAAACCCCAGCCCTTTGATATGCCGAGGCAAATACTCAATCGGAAAAGTCAGCAATTCCGGGCTAAAGCTTTCTGGAATACCTGGATTCGATAAATCCAGGGTATAACCGTAACTTTGGTTTCCAGTGGATAAAGGCGCGGGAATAAAGGCGGCAGACATTTCCGCGTCAAGCGCCGTGGGCCGGCAAAAACCGGCAACGGCTCCTTTGTTCTCGGCCAATAATCGCGCCGCGCGCACCTCTTGCACACTATAGCTTACTAAGGCAACCGGCAACGGTTTGCCAGGGGTACTAGGCCAATGCGTCAATCCCAGACGATCACGCAGCATATGTGGCCAATCTTGTCTTAACAAATCCTTTAAATTGCCGCCAAAATCGTTCAAAAAAGTCGCGAACTGTGGCCGTGCTTGTGTGCGCAAGCCATTCCATTGCGTCACAAACTCACTTCTTAACGCCTCGGCCTCATCAGGCAAGTTATCCTTAAGCAGGTCATTTTGGGATCTATAAAAACGCCACCAAAAATTATCAGTGACGTCAGCTATCAATGGGTCGCCAAATAAACGATCTATCGACTCCAAGCGCAATAACCATGTATCGTCCATTAATTCATGCAAATGCGCCGCATGATTGAGCGCTAGAAAACTTTCGGAACTGCGCGGCAAATCCTTGGCAATTTGGACATACTCGCCTACATATTCCTTATGCCCAGCTTTCCAATCCTTATGCTCAACCACGGCCTCGACATAATTACAATACTCCCTCGCCCGTTCATCCGTAACCGCGCGCTCCCAACGAAAATTACTTGCTTCGCAACGCTCCGTAACGCCCGCGCACGCCGCGACATCGTCCGTTGCAAGCTGTTCGATGGAAGGGCTAAGATACATAAAGATCAGTTGTATACCAAGGAATCGGCATCCGCGAACGCGAGACGGAAGTAAATAAATATGCTTTTTTCTTCAATATAGCATAAACTCCGTATAACCGCAAGATTAGTGGCCGCCCTGCCGGGCAGCTATTTCCGCCGCCAGCGATGCGCTTACCGTATATTGCCACAATTAGTAGATAGCGCAACGCCGGCAGTCGAGACTAAACAAAGAAACATTTCCCGTTGCTGGCGAGAGGAACCGGCATTCAATAACGGGTGTGCGGCACACAAAAAAGAAAGAAATTAAATGAAAGACATCATCATCAACCAACCTCATCTACAAAGCTTCCGCCAAAAGCTGGCCTCGGTCCTGCTTTCTGTAATCAGCTGGCTGCTTTGGTTGTATTTCCTATTTCCGCTGTTCACGCTGGGCGGCTGGCTGATGGGCGTCAAACACCTGTCCGACGAAATTCGCTGGTTCGGCGGCTACAAGACGTTATTAGAGTTGCTGGAGCTCTACGGCGTGATCATCGTCGCCATAGGCCTATGTTGGCTGATCTGGACCCTTGGACGGTCTTGGTTGCGCGCCGGCCGGCGCATTCAGCCGCGGTCGGTGGTCAGCGACGGCGAATTATGCGCCGTGTTCCACGTGGACGCCGCTAAATTAATGCAAGCCCGGACGCAACAAACCGTGACCGTCCATTTTGACGAACACGCCAATATTTTGCTAATCGACTGCCAACCGCACAACCGGCCGGAGCCGGAATTCTGGTAACCCCCCGGT
>CAIYSZ010000113.1 GCA_903928965.1 uncultured Pseudomonadota bacterium | reverse complement strand
TTAAGCTTAAAACGTGCCATAGTCAAAATGGGTGAATAGTGTAAATCTATATTATACCTTATTTATCAGATGCTTGTGATCGTTTTGCGTGAATTTAACACGGATTCAGGTCAAATACTTTGGCCGCATCAGGAATCAGTACCCGTCTTTGTGCTTTTGGATTGCTCAATTCATGAGTGACCACTATAAACCCGTGCGCTTTGGCTACGGCAATCAAAAATGCATCGGCTTTATCGAATCTAGCAAACTCATCCCTGGCTTGTTGGGTATAGTGGCGGTTACTGACATTCCATTGCATTACCTGACGATAGGCTTGCATAACGATGCCATCCTTAGTATCAGGAATAAAAAAGCTTTTGGGCAAAGTATTCGCCCAAACTCGAACCGGGTCGTCTACATAGCCATCGTTGAGTTCTCTGTGAACTCTGTCGATACTATAAACTAACCCTGCTTGATGCGCATGTTGCAGCCATTGCCAGAATCCAATACAAAACTCAAACCGATAATGAAAGTTTTTGGCCTGTATAAATACATTGCTATCAATCAAATACCTGGCAGTTGAGGTCATCGAATATCCAGCCGCTTGCTTAACTCCATGACGGTATCAGTCCTCACATTCAACAAGCTGGCGGCCTCGCGCAGCATAATGCCGCCGCTCATGGCAGTAGCCACCAACGCACGAGTTAGCCGCTTGCTATTTCTAAGCGGATAACTGTGATATGCATCCCCGCCGCCAGCCGTTTTTGTTTTGTGACTGGCTTGGGCAACGTCTTGATAGCTTGACCAATCAATTTTGCCTAAATCCAACCCACGTCTGGCGATAACCAACTGGCTTACTTTAAAGATTTTGCTGAGTGTACCGAACCGAGGCGTCTCGATTTGTTCCCAGGCATCCAGAAATTGAGCTTTAGGCGTTAGCAGTTCGGCGGCAATGCGGTTGCAATACGCCTCCAGCCCGTCATCATTTTTTTTCTGTTGCGTAAGTATATCGGAAACGCCGCTTTCACCTAACCAGATATGCGCCAGTTCGTGCGCCAGCGTAAATATCCAGGCCGCCTCGCTATCCTTGCCATTGATAAAAATCAGCGGCGCCAAAGGATTTGCAATGGCGAAGCCTCTAAATTCGGTAACGGACAAACTCCTGCGAGTATTACTTTTTACGATGCTGTTTTTAAAAACCAGAATGCCTACATTTTCTGCTTTTTCACTTAGCAGGGTGAAAAATTCCGCGTAATTTTTGCATTGTTTGCGTTCTTGGTCGCCTAACCCAAGCGTGTGCTTAATATCAGCGGCTATTTGCTCCGCCGGTAAATTGGCATTGAATGAATATTTGCCGACAAAATCAAGTTGTTGCTCACCTTGCTCCTGCAAATACTCCAGATACCACTGTTGTTTACGACATACGTCATCCAAAACTTCAATGAAATCAGTACTCAACGGCTCCGGATTGATTGTTTGCCTTAGATCGGGGATAGTGTATGGCGGTATATCCGGCGGCGTATCCAGAAAAAAATAACCAAATGGTATATGTGTTTTTTGGGATAGTTTTTCGGTTTGCGCCATGGATAATTTCCCGGCTAAAAAATCATCTTGTTTGCTTGGCGTACCCAATAAATCCATAAGCGCATCAAGACTCAGGCCACGTTGATCAGCAGCCCAGCGCAACACGCTTGGAGATATTTGCAAGGTTTCCATTTTTACATTAAATTTATTAGTCTATACAAATCAAGTCAGTAGCTGAATTCCTCATCTTCTCGGAAGTTCGTGTTCCTTGGCGAGCATGCATTGGGTTTACGGTTAGATTAAGTTTCGCATAATTAAGCAGCAACCGTCTACACAGGCTCAAAAAATGCTAATTACCACCCAACCACAACCACCCCTTCTCGGTAACCCGATACCGTTGCGCCGGGCTACGCGGCGCATCCGGCCGCGTCCGCTCCACCCAACCGCCATCCAAAGCCGGATTCAAATAATTAAGTCTAAATGTCGGCCGGTGCGCTAGACCTAAGCTCGCCATCAACTCGGCGGTGGTTAACTCCCCCTTGCCGATAACCCCAAGCAAGCATCGTACTTGGTCGGTAACTTGGTCGACAGCTTGATCGGTTGCTTGATCGCTTGCAAGCGCCTCGTGCAAGGCCTCACACAACATGCGCAGCATATATTCCACAAACGGCGTGGCATTGGCTTGTGCATCCGCCTCCGCCAAGGCTTGATAATAATCCTGCTGCCGCGCTTTAATCACCGACTCCACCGGCAAGTAAGCCAGCAGAGGCTTCCAGCGGCGCAAAATCAAGGTTTGCCATAACCGCCCCATGCGGCCATTGCCGTCGGCGAACGGATGAATAAACTCCAATTCATAATGAAACAAACAACCCGCGATCAACGGATGTTCCTGGCTCCGCTCCAGCCAAGCCAGCAAGTCCCGCATCAGATCAGGCGCCCGGTCGGCAGGCGGGGCCATATGCACTAATTGCTCCCCGCGAAAAATGCCCGCGCCGCCGCTACGGTAGGCCCCAGGCCTATCCACCAAGCCCTGCATCAACAATCCATGCGCGGCCAATAAATCCGTTTCGGCATGCGGCAACCATGCGTCCATGGCCTCATAGGCGGCAAAGGCGTTGTGCACCTCCTGAATCTCGCGCGGCAAACCCAACACCCGCTTACCCTCCAACACCGCGCTCACTTGCCGCAAACTCAATGAATTATTTTCAATCGCCAACGAAGCCTGAATCGTGCGTATCCGATTTTCCCGCCGCAAACGCGGAGTCAGCTTTTGCTCGGACGATACGCCAAGGCGGCCGACCAACTCGCCGATTTCCGCCGCCAAATTCAAAATTGCGGCGGTAATCGTGTAAGGGGGATGGTAAGGTTTCGGTTCCGCCATGCATCCTCCTGCTGAATCGCTAGCAACTCATTGACTAGCCTAAGTTATAAACCATCCAACAAGCAAAATCAATCAAACCAAACACAATCACTCCCCCTGATCCGCCCCCGCCGCGCAGCTTGCCACCTCCCGCAACAACGCGGTGGCATACGCGCCGGCCGGCAAGCTGAACTCCAACATCAATTCTTGTTCGCCAAAACGCCAGCGCAAATCCAAGGGCAACACGCGCAACGCGCGCCGGTCCGCCTCCAGCCCGGCCCGCTCCAGACCGTCCGTCAACGCCGGCTCATCTGCCAACACCGCCTGCTCTACCACGTTCGGCTTGGCCCCCGCGCCGTATAGCAAACCGGTGGGATGAATATCCCCCGCCGCGATGCGCCCACGCAAAACCTCGTCTATTTCGCCGGCCTGGAACAGACTATGCCCCCCCTGCAAATTAAAGACCTCGCCCGGCAAGCCGGTCAGCCAGCTGCCGTCCAACACCCGCGCGGCCAAGACTTGATTAAACAAAAACCCGCGCGCCGCCGACAAGTAAATGCTTCGTTGCTCCGGCTTCACCTTTTTACCGGCGAACACCGCCAATGCCTGGCGAATATTGCCGCCGTCATGCCCGAAGCGCTGCTCGGCGAAATAATTCGGAAAACCCTGCCGCGCCAGTAGCTCCAATTGCCCGACGGCGATGGCATTGTCCCCGGACCAATCGCGTAACGTGATTTGAAAATGATTACCGCGCAACACCCCGCGCTTTAACTTGCGCGCATGCCGCGCGACTTGCAGCACTTTGACCTGCGCCAGTTCCTCCAGCCCGGCCCAATCCGGCCCGTCCTTGCCCGGCAACCACACGCTAAACCACTGCCGCGCGACCGCGTGCCTATCCTTCAGCCCGGCGTAGCCGATATCGCGCTGCCGCACGCCGGCGAAGCGCGCCAACACCCGCGACACAAACTCCGTGTTTTCGCCGCTCTTTTCCAGATACAAAAACACGTGCTCGCCGCTACCCTCAGGCTCAAAGCCCAAGGACTCAACCACGATAAAATCCTCAAGGCGGCTTTTCAGCAAGCCGCCGCCGCTAGGCCCGCCGTAGGCGCGGGGCCAATCCGGCAAACCGGCGTCAGACGCGGGCAATTAACGCCACCGCTTGCACCGCGATGCCCTCCTTACGCCCTTCAAAACCCAGTTTTTCCGTGGTGGTGGCCTTCACGTTCACCGCATCCACGTCTACTTCCAAATCAGCGGCGATATTCACGCACATGGCCGGAATATGCGGGGCCATTTTCGGCGCTTGCGCAATGATGGTCACGTCCGCGTTCACCAAGCGGTAACCCTTTTCCAGCACAATGCCGTAGACATGCCGCAACAACACCCGGCTGTCCGCGCCCTTGAAATTCGGATCGGTATCCGGAAAATGCCGGCCTATGTCACCCAAGGCCGCCGCGCCCAATAAGGCGTCCGCCAGCGCGTGCAACACCACGTCCCCGTCCGAATGCGCCTCCAAGCCTTTTTCGTAAGGTATCCTCACCCCGCCGAGGATAATAAAATCCCCGTCGCAAAATCTATGTACGTCATAGCCCTGTCCTATCCGCATCATGCTTGCCGCTCCAAATAAAATTCCGCCAAGGCCAAATCCTCCGGCCGAGTGATTTTGATATTATCCGGCCGGCCCTCGACAATCTTCGGTTGCAGCCCCAACAACTCCAGAGCGCTAGCCTCGTCGGTCACCGCCAAATCGCCCGCCGTGCGTTGCAAAGCGTCTCGCAACATGCCGTACCGGAACATTTGCGGCGTCAGCGCCCGCCAAATTACGCGCCGGTCCACGCTTGCCTCAATCATTCCACCCTTAACCTGCTTCAAGGTATCATGCGAGGACAAGGCCAAAATTCCGCCCACCGCATCCTCCCGCAAGGTATCGATTAATAAATGGATATCCGCCACCGTCAAACACGGCCGCGCCGCGTCATGCACCAACACCCAATCCTGCTCGCCTGCCTCATCCGACAGCGCCAACAAGGCCGACAATACCGAATCGGCCCGCTCCTTGCCGCCCGGCGCGGTCAACACCCCAGGATGCGCGGCCAGGGCCAATTCAGGCCAATACGGGTCCTCGCCGGAAATCGCCACCGCCACCTTGCTAAACACCCCGGCGGCCAACAAGCGGCTTACGGTCTGTTCTATAACGGTTTTGCCGCCCAACGGCAAATACTGTTTCGGCCGGTCGGCTTGCATCCGCTTGCCGACGCCCGCGGCGGGAACCACCGCCCAATAACGAAATGCTGATTCCATCTTACTCCAGCACTTGAAAAAAAGTCTCGTTTTCCTTAATCATGCCCAGCTCGTAGCGGGCGCGTTCTTCTATCACATCGCGGCCTTCGTGCAAATCCTTCAATTCCGCCAACAAGGCTTTATTTCTATCCTTTTTTTCCTGCACGTCTTGAACCAAATCCTCATAATGCCGGCGTGTCTCCAACAACTTGGTCAAACTGGCGTCTCCCAGCCACAAACGATACTGGAAATGGACGATTAATAAAATAATCAACAGAATCAAGCCATTCATAAACACCCCCGCGACGCGCGGCGAGCCGGCCCAACGCCGACCCGCCGCTCGCAAGATTTAAGCGAACAACTTAAACGCGCTACGGCCGGCGTAAACCGCTTTCGCGCCCAACTCGTCCTCGATTTTCAACAAGCGGTTGTACTTAGCCACCCGGTCGGAACGGCTCAATGAACCGGTTTTGATTTGACCGGTGCTGGCCGCGACCGCCAAATCGGCGATGGTGGTATCCTCGGTCTCGCCGGAGCGGTGCGAAGTCACCGCCGTGTAACCGGCCGCTTTCGCGGTGCTGATGGCCAGCAAGGTCTCGGTCAAGGTGCCGATTTGATTCACTTTGATCAATATCGAGTTGCCCACGCCTTTTTCGATGCCCTCGCGCAAAATCGCAGGATTGGTCACGAACAAATCGTCGCCGACCAACTGAATTTTACCGCCCAAACGATCGGTCAAATATTTCCAGCCGTCCCAATCGTTTTGATCCAGGCCGTCTTCAATAGAGATAATCGGATATTTTTCCACCCAATTCACGAAAAACTCGCTCATTTCCTCGGAATTGAAGCTGCGGCCCTCGGATTCCAACACATAACGGCCGTCTTTGTAATACTCGGAGCTAGCCGCGTCCAAACCGAGGAAAATATCCTCGCCCGCTTTATAACCGGCGTTGGCGATGGCTTCTAAAATCACCTCAATCGCCTGCTCGTTGGAAGCCAAGTTCGGCGCGAAACCGCCTTCGTCGCCCACAGTGGTGGCCAGGCCGCGCGCGCTCAACACTTTTTTCAGGTTATGAAACACTTCCGCCCCGTAACGAATCGCCTCGCGGAAAGTCGGCGCGCCCACCGGCAAAATCATGAACTCTTGCAAATCAACGCTATTGTCCGCATGAGAACCGCCGTTAATAATATTCATCATCGGCACCGGCAAAATGAACTCGCCGGATTTGTTCAAATAACGGTACAAGGGCTGGCCGGCTTCCGCCGCCGCCGCGCGCGCCGCCGCCAAGGACACACCCAAAATGGCGTTAGCGCCCAAACGGCTTTTGCTGGACGTGCCGTCCAAGGCGATTAATTTTTCATCCAACTCTTCCTGTTTTTCCGCGTCGCAACCCAACACCGCGTCGCGGATTTCGGTGTTAACGTTGTGCACCGCGTTCAACACGCCCTTGCCCAAATAACGCGCCTTATCGCCGTCGCGCAACTCAATCGCCTCGCGCTCGCCGGTGGATGCGCCCGACGGCACCATCGCCGAACCCACGTGACCGGAAGCCAAATGAACTTCCGCCTCCACGGTAGGATTACCGCGCGAATCCAAAATCTCTCTTGCTTTTACATCGACTATTCTTGCCATGAGTGCTACCCTTAGACTGGTTTATAATATTGTTTCAATAAGGCTATAATGTTGTTTCAATGAAGCGGCTGGATTTCACCGCTTGATCTATCGTTACTAACGTTTCCAGCAACTCTTGCATCCGTGCCAACGGCCAGGAATTAGGGCCGTCGCTTAAGGCCGCGTCGGGATTCGGATGCGTTTCCATGAACAAACCCGCCACCCCCGCCGCAATGGCCGCCCGCGCCAATACCGGCACAAACTCGCGCTGGCCGCCGGAGCAATTGCCCTGGCCGCCCGGCAATTGCACGGAATGCGTGGCGTCGAACACCACCGGGCAACCGGTATCCCGCATCACCGCCAGCGAACGCATGTCCGAGACTAAATTATTATAACCAAACGACACTCCGCGCTCACAGACCAATATCTGCTGATTACCGGTCGCCTTGGCCTTGTTCACCACGTTCGCCATGTCCCACGGCGCCAAAAACTGGCCTTTTTTAATGTTCACCGGCTTGCCCTGGCTCGCCACCGCCTGGATGAAATTGGTCTGCCGGCACAAAAACGCCGGCGTCTGCATCACGTCCACCACCGCCGCCACCTCGTCCAAGGGCGTATCCTCGTGCACGTCGGTCAATACCGGCGCGCCGATTTGCTGTTTCACCTTCTCCAGAATTTGCAAACCGGCTTCCAGCCCCAGGCCGCGGAAACTGTTCAACGACGAACGGTTGGCCTTGTCGAAAGACGACTTATAAATAAACGGTATCCCCAACTTGGCAGTAATCTCCTGCAAAGTCCCGGCGATATCCAATGTCAATTGCTCGCTTTCGATCACGCAGGAACCGGCGATCAAAAAAAACGGCCGCTCTAAACCGGCCTCAAAACCGCATAACTTCATGCTACCTCTTTTGCTTTATGCGCCGCGGCGGCGCTGACAAACCCGGAAAACAACGGATGCCCGTTACGCGGCGTCGACGTGAATTCCGGATGAAACTGACAAGCCAAAAACCACGGATGATCCGGCAACTCGATAATCTCCACCAAGCGCCCGTCTATGGACTTACCGGAAAACCGCATCCCGGCCTCCTCCAATTGCTTTAAATACTGGTTGTTGAACTCATAACGATGACGATGCCGCTCGGTAATCACATCTTTTTGATATGCGCTAAAAGCCAAGGAATCCGGCTTCAACCGGCACTTCTGCGCCCCCAGGCGCATTGAACCGCCCAAATCCGAATCCTGATCCCGCACATTCAGCTTGCCGGCCTCGTCCATCCACTCGGTAATCAAACCGATTACCGGATGCGGCGTGGAAGGCAAAAACTCGGTGCTATGCGCCCCTTCCAGCCCGACCACGTCGCGCGCGTACTCAATCACCGCCGATTGCATGCCTAGACATATGCCCAAATACGGAATCTTGTTCTCGCGCGCAAAACGCACCGTGGAAATCTTACCCTCCACCCCGCGCTCGCCGAAACCGCCCGGCACCAAAATCGCATCCACCTCGCGCAAACGCGCGGTGCCTTCCGCTTCTATGGTTTCGGAATCAATATACTTGATCGACACCTTGTGCCGGGTATGAATGCCGGCGTGCAGCAAAGCCTCGTTCAATGACTTATAAGCGTCGCTACGATCCACATACTTGCCGACAATGGCGATGCTAACCTCGTCGGTCGGATGCATCAAGCCGTCCACCACCTTCTCCCAGGCCGACAAATCCGCCGGCGGCACGTCCAGCCGCAACTGCTTGACCACGATATCGTCCAAGCCTTGATTCCGCATCAACAGCGGCATGCGGTATATGGTATCCGCGTCCTCCGCCGAAATGACCGCCTTTTCCGGCACATTGGTGAACAACGCAATCTTTTGCCGCTCGCTGGCCGGAACCGGCTGCTCGGAACGGCAAATCAAAATATCCGGCTGTATGCCTATGGTGCGCAACTCCTTCACCGAGTGCTGCGTCGGCTTGGTCTTCAACTCCCCGGCCGACTTGATGTAAGGCACCAAGGTCAAATGAATGAATACCGCCCGGTCGTGGCCTAGCTCCACCCCCATTTGCCGGATCGATTCCAAAAACGGCAGCGACTCAATATCGCCCACCGTGCCGCCAACCTCGATCAACGCCACGTCGCTATTCTCCGCGCTGGCGTAAATCCGGCGCTTGATCTCGTCGGTAATATGCGGAATCACTTGCACGGTAGCGCCCAGATAATCGCCCCTGCGCTCCTGCCGCAACACGTGCTCATAGACCTGACCGGTAGTAAAATTATTCTTCTTGGTCATCGTGGTCTTTAAAAACCGCTCGTAATGACCCAAATCCAGGTCCGTCTCCGCCCCGTCCTCGGTCACGAACACCTCGCCGTGTTGAAACGGACTCATAGTGCCGGGGTCGACGTTAATATAAGGGTCCAGCTTAGTAATGGTCACCTTCAACCCGCGATCCTCAAGAATCGCGGCCAACGAAGACGCGGCAATGCCCTTGCCCAAGGATGACACCACCCCGCCAGTGATAAAAATGAATTTTGTCATGAACTTTTCGCACCCGGTCCAGCAACCGGCCCGGTTAGGGTAACCAAAAGGCTTCGATTTTAGCAGCTTTTTTAGCAGTGCATGGGCGGAAATCACTGATTGCGGGCAGCCTCGGCGCTACAACCTTGACATCAACCCAAGAACCCTAACTACAATCCTCGCCTTGTTCCCCAAGGATTTTGCGAATACGATTACAAAACCAAAGCTTAAGCGCCAACTCAATGCTTGCCTTACCATCCGCCCAAAACCAATGAAACCCGATAGGCCACCCGACGCCGATCAACCATGGCATAATTAACCCGCACCCTAAAAAAATCGTGCGCTACATTCTGTTTGAAATCGAACGCCAGCGCCATGGCCACGACTTCGACGTGGAAAGCGCCGCCTACAGCCTGGAACACGTCTTGCCGGAACACCCGTCGGAAGCTTGGTCATACATCGAAGAAGTCAAGCAAGAACGCCTGATATACCGCATCGGCAACATGACTCCGCTGGAAACGCGCATCAACCGCGACCTCGGCAACTCCGCCTATCCCGCCAAACTAGCCGCCTACCGGCAAAGCGGCTTTAACATCACCCAAGCCATCGCCGAACACTACGAAACCTGGGACGAACAAAAAATAGAATCCCGGCAAAAACAACTGGCCAACGTAAGCGGCGAGCATCTGGAAATTAGATGCATGATAATAATTCAGGCTTGCTAAACGTTTTTAAACCGACCAGCGCTTTTTGTATAAGCGCGAAATATTTTTTGCACGTTCGATCAGAACGGCTCCCGCTCCTAAACGTAAGCTAACTCCCATGAGAAACCTGGCATGCCCGAATATAAAGTTCAATGCAAAAAAAACAGCTTCCCGCGTTTTAGAAAACCGGGCGCAAGCTCATGTTAAGCCGGGATAACGGTATTTGGCTGCAATTCTGGCGGGATAAACGCACCGATTTCCATCTGGCCAAGGTTAATCCCCTGCTTAGCCTATGTTGGCCGCGCTTGCCGCCGACGGACGGTAATCGCGTTTTCGTGCCGCTGTGCGGCAAAAGCCTGGATCTGCTGTGGCTGGCCAAACAAGGGCATGAAGTCATAGGCGTGGAATTAAGCCCGGTAGCCGTAAAAAGTTTTTTCCGGGAAAACAAAATGACGCCATCAAAACAAAAAATAGGCGCGTTCACGCGGTGGCGGCACGGCAAAATCAGCATCCTATGCGGAGACTATTTTTCATTAACCCTTAAGGACTTGGGCGCGGTAGACATGGTTTACGACCGCGCCGCGCTAACCGCACTGCCGGAAGACGTCCGCCGGCATTATGTTACTCATCTTAAAAAACTATTACCCCATAATGCAAAAATGCTGTTATTGACGGCCGAGGATGTTGATCCCATGGCCAGCCCAATGCAAGCGCCGGCGGTTGATGACGAACTCATGCGATTATTTTGCGAAGATTTTCATATTGACTTAATTCATGTTGCCAGCGAACAAGCAAACCATGCGACATTATTAAATGAGCAAACGGAAGCCATTGAATATAAGGCTTATTTGCTCGCGGTAAAATGAAAATCAGATTACCGGTACATTATTCCATACCTCATCCTCGGCATTATCCCAAATCGACGGGACATCGGCGATCACTCGCCCTCCCCAATCTCTTCCGCCGCATACCGCCAAACCCGCATCCCCTTATCCCAAAAATCCGCCGCCAACCCCGCCTTCATCTTCAAATGCCGGACAAACTCCCGCGCCTGCGGCAATTGCTCCCAAACCGAAGGCAAAAACGTCGCCCGCCGCGCTCCGTACTCCAAAATCAGGCCGTCCACCCCCGGCCGCAGTTGCCGCAGCAAATCCGCCTCATCGGCTACCAGCATGGGCTCCGCCGGCGTCAATAGAGAAATATGCACATGTATTTCGGCAAATTCCTGTTCGCTCAACGGCGCAAACCGCGGATCGCGAAACGCCGCCCGATACGCATTCTCCGCCACGTCTTGCGCCAGCGGCCTAACCGCCTCCAGGCAACCCATGCAACCGCGCAACACCCCGTGCAAGGTCAACGTCACAAAACTGGCGGTCAATTTCGCAAAAGCCGCCGGTTGCGTATCCAAATCCACCGGTAGAGCGCGGCCATGCCGCAAACCCTGCGCAATGGAAGCGCGCGCCAATTGCAACAACCTCTGTTGCTCTTCCTCAGTTAACCACGTAAGCGCCATAACCCACCACCCTGCGTTTATCCCCGGCGGTATCGCCGGAATTGCGCAAATCGATATTCCGTATCCGCAAATCCCTGGCTTGCAACAAATGCAGCAACCCGCTAATCGGCTGATAGCCGCAAGCATCCTCTCCGCTCAAGCCCTGATAGGCCAAATGCTCGATTTTATCCGTGGTCGCCCGGTCCAGGCGCTGGGCGGTGACATAATCATGGTAATGGCTCAAATCCGAACTTATTACGATCAAAGTCTCGGTCTCATCCCAAAACAAATCCAGCAAACGGCTGATTTGCTCAGCGCTAGACTGACCAACCACCACCGGCAGCAGCTTAAAATCGCCGCCCAACACCTGCTGCAAAAACGGCAACTGCACCTCCAAGCTATGCTCTTGCGCGTGCGCCCATTCTCCGTAACCGACCCACGGCAAGGTCAGCGCCCCTCGCGCCGCCTCGGCGTCCAATTCGACCTCGCCCAACGGCGTGGCGAAGGCCCGCGCCTGGCTCAAGGCCAACCCCTCAAACCCCACCCGGTGCGTCGGCCCCAGCAACACCACGCGGCGGATGTACGGCTCTGCTTGCAACCGGGCATAAACCGAGGCCGCCACCGGCCCGGAATAAACATAGCCCGCGTGCGGCGCGATCAGCGCTTTCGGCGCGGCTCCGGCCGCGATGGGTTCCATAAAATCCGCCAGCTGCCGCCGCAATACCGGAGCCGCGGCCGGATAAAAACTCCCCGCGAATACAGGCGCTCTAACCATGGCAACCTCCCCAACACATGCCGGTCACAAAAAATTAACAATCCCGCCAGTCACTTAAGTATAGACTTGCTTAAATATATTATAATGCCGACACGTTAAGGACAACCCGCAAAACCTAACCCCACGGCCGCCATGAGAACCGTTATCGCCGAAAACACCGTCATCGCCGACTATTGGCACGCGCTGGACGAGCGCACCATACAATGCGATCTGTGCCCGCGTTTCTGCCATATTCATCCCGGCCAGCACGGCCTGTGTTTCGTGCGCCAAAACATTGACCAACAGCTGGCGCTCAACAGCTACGGCCGCTCCAGCGGCTTCGTCATAGACCCGATAGAAAAAAAACCCCTCAACCATTTCTACCCCGGCACCCCGATCCTATCCTTTGGCACCGCCGGCTGCAATCTGGCCTGTAAATTCTGCCAAAACTGGGACATCAGCAAATCCAGGGAACTGCATACCCTCAGCAGCCACGCCAGCCCGCAAGCCATCGCCCAGGCCGCCGGCGCCCACGGCTGCAACAGCGTCGCCTACACCTACAACGACCCGGTGGTATTTCACGAATACGCCATAGACACCGCCCAAGCCTGCCGCGAACTCGGCATCCATTCGGTCGCGGTCACCGCCGGCTATGTCTGCGACGCCCCGCGCGAGGAATTTTACCGCCACATGGACGCCGCCAACGTAGACCTCAAAGCCTTCTCCGAGAGTTTTTACCGCAACGTCGCCGGCGGTCACTTGCAACCGGTATTGGAAACCCTGCTTTACCTCAAACACCAAACCTCGGTATGGCTGGAGATTACCACCCTGCTTATCCCCGGCGAAAACGACTCCACCGCCGAACTGCAAGCGCTGACGCAATGGGTAGTGGACAACCTCGGTTGCGACGTGCCCATCCACTTCACCGCCTTCCACCCGGATTGGAAAATGACCAACAAGCCGCCCACCCCGGCCGGCATCCTGCTGAACGCCCGCAAAATCGCCCTGGCCAACGGGGTGCGCTACGCCTATGTCGGCAACGTGCACAACAAACAAGCCTCCAGCAGCTATTGCCACGCCTGCGGCCAACTGCTCATCGGCCGCGACTGGCACCAGCTGTCCGAATGGCGGCTAGACGCCAACGGCTGCTGCCAAAATTGCGGCGCGGCCTTCGCCGGCCGCTTCAACCCGCAACCCGGAACCTGGGGCGCCAAACGCCAAGCCCTGACCTTCGGCTAATAAAACACCCGGAACAAACGCTTGATTTGCGCCAATTCATACAAATACGGCTTGGCCGTCGCCTCGTCCGCGGCCACCACCAGCAAATCATGCGAAAACACCGAGGTGTTATACCAATTAAAACTGCCCTCCAGCACAATGCGCTTGTCTATCACGCAATACTTGGCGTGCAGCGGCGAATAAGGCACCGGCAGATCGGCCTGGCCATACACCAAGCCCACTGCTATACCGGCGTCCTTCAAGCGCTGCACCGCCGGCAACAGAGGTCTAAGCAACTCATCCGCCATGGGACGCTCCTCGCCGATGCGCCCCTGCCGCGCCAAATGGCCGTTGAACAATAGATCCACCGCCACGCCGCGCCGATGCGCCTGAATCAAGGCATCCACCACGCTATCGTGATGCTCGCCGCGCAGCTCGTTAATTAAAAACAAGCACGCCTCAATCGACACCCTAGCCCGGTGTATCTCGGCGATAATCGCATGCTGCGGCCGGTACAACTTACCGTTGGCCATCACCTGCCGGCCAAAGGTATACAACAAATTAAACCGGCCGCACGGGTCCACGCCATAACGCTGAATCACCCCGCCGCGCTGGCTTTGAAAAATATTGTCCAGCATCCGGCACACCCCTTGAGAGCGAAACGTCATGCCGGACTCCCAATTCGCCCACCAGCGGTCAAAGGTGATATTAAACGACCCGATAATGCAATCCTCGTCGTTAAAAATAACAAACTTGGTATGCATATCCGGTTCCACCTCCACCAAATGATGCCGAGGCGTGCAAAACACCCCCAGCAACTCGACGCCGGAACGCTTCAAGCGCGCGTAATTGCCGCTATGCGTCAACGTCATCTTGCGCCAATCCACAATGCACTGCACCAACACCCCCTGCCGGTGGGCGTGAATCAAATGCGCGATAAAATCATGATCGTCTATGCAATCCACGCTGACCTTCACCGTGCACAAGCGCTCCGGCCGCTGCCGTTTACTGGCGATCACCCGATCGATCTGGTCGTGCATATAACGCTTGGGATGATAAGGATGATGCAACAAACCCTTGGTAAACTTCGGAATCAAATGCAAATCCTCGAAATGCCGGCTATGCCAATCCACATCCCGCTGCAACTGCTCCCTATCCAATTCATAAACCCGGTAGGCGTTAGGCGTCGCATGCTCGCCGCTCAAACTCCACTCCTGATCCTCCGGCTCCAGCAAACGCCAACCGTCGGTAAACACATACTCAAACCGCGACGGAATCGAGCGCTCGCCCAAATGCACGATATACGAAAACTTCACGCAACGCACGTCCCCGAACTGGCTGGATTGCGGCATCAGAAAAAAATCCCGCGTGCCGCGGCTATGCCGCCGCCAATCGGCATCGTAAGCGTCGGTGTCCACGAAATAACTTTCGCAAACGTCGCCCCGATACACCTTTAAAATCACCTTAACATTGACCGCCGTCCCCCAATTCACGGCAAACCCAATCCAACTCCAGCGCACGGCGAACGACTCTTTAAGATCATTGCCGCGTTGAAAAAAACCGCCCAATTTCGCCGCCTTCGGCAGAGCGTAATCTTCCGCCACTTCCCGCATAACCGCCTTCCCGCCTCCAAACCCCATCAACCCAAAACCGGTCACGGATACAAAGCCACCGTGCGCAAACCCGCATCCTCGGCCAGACCGAACATAATGTTCATCGCCTGCACCGCCTGCCCGGAAGCGCCCTTCACCAAATTATCGATGACCGACAACACCACCAGCGTATCCCCGCCCCGCGGCCTATGCACGGCAATATGGCAATAATTGCCGCCGCGCACGTGCCGCGTATCCGCGTGCGCCCCCTCCGGCAACACATCCACGAACGCCTCGTCGCGGTAAAACTCATTGAACACGGCCAAGGCATCAACCGCCCCCGTCAACCGCGCGTAAAGGGTTGCGTGTATGCCTCTAATCATCGGCGTCAAATGCGGAACAAAGGTCAAGCCCACCGGCCCGCCGGCGGCCCGCGCCAAACCCTGGCGTATCTCAGGCAAATGCCGGTGTCCGCCGGCGTTATACGCCTTAAAACTCTCCCCGCACTCGCTCATCAAGGTCGCCAGTTCCGCCTTGCGTCCCGCGCCGCTGACTCCGGACTTCACATCGGCGATCAATTGTCCGCCGTCAATCAAACCGGCTTGCAATAAAGGCCAAAAACCTAATTGCACCGCGGTAGGATAACACCCCGGACAAGCGATCAAGCGCGCGCCTTTAATCGACTCCCGGTTAATCTCCGGCAAACCGTACACCGCCTCCGCCACCAACTCCGGCGCGGCGTGCGGCATACCGTACCACTTCTCCCACTCGGCGACGTCCTTAATCCTAAAATCCGCCGACAAATCGATCACCTTAATGCCTTTGTCCAGCAACTCCCCGGCCATCCGCATCGCCGTACCGTTCGGCGTGGCGAAAAACACCGCGTCGCAATCCGCCAAATTAGTCGCGTCGGGCTCGACAAAACTTAATTCGGACAAATGCCGCAAACTAGGATAAACCTCGGGCAACGCCTTGCCTGCGTCCGCGCGCGACGTCACCGCGACGATGCGCGCCATTGGATGCAAGGACAAAATACGCAACAACTCCACCCCGGTGTAACCGGTGCCGCCGACGATGCCAACCCTAATCATGCCGTTTATTCCACTGTCAAAACTAATATTATAGGCCTTTCCCGCGCCCGCCATTCAAACCAAGGCGAACCGCCGCTGCTGAAAAGCCACCAGCGACTGTTGCCGGCCTGTTCCAATTTTAACAAACCGCCGCCGCCGGCAGCCCTATATCCCCTCGAAGATGCGGGTTAAGCGCCAGTCAACTGCTATGGCACAAATACTGCACAACCACGTTCGCACCCACATAACTTGGAGTTTATTTATGCGATTCAGGAAAGAACTTATTTTCGGCTTGGCTCTCTTGCCGGCCGTCAACGTCTCCGCGGACGAAATCTATGACAGCCTGACCGGCCCGGCCTCGGTTACCGCCGGCTACAACCTTATCAATAACGCCAATTTCGGCCCGCTGGCCGACTCGTTCTCCACCGGCAGCGCCGACTTCCTGCTGAACGACGTGCAATTGGCGCTGACCGCCAGCGATCCTACCAGCGCCGGCGCGATCACCATCTCGCTCTACACTGATGCCGGAACCTCCCCCGGCAGCTTAATTGCCAATCTGGGCAGCGTCAACGACAGCGCGCTGTCCGCCTATACGCCAGCCACGGTGGATTTCCCGTTGGCGTCCAGCATAGACTTGAGCGCCAACACCCGCTATTGGATTGAAGCATCGGCCACCGACAGTAGCAGCGCCGGCTGGTCCTACACCACAGACGTCAGCGGACTCGGCGTCGCCAGCGAATACAACGCCAACAGCTTCCAGGTCTACGCCAACAGCGGCGACCCTAACGTGGCGCTGATCAACGACCCGTATCAACTGCAAGTCAACGGCGTCAGTACCGTGCCGCTGCCGGCCGCCGGTTGGCTATTCGCGCCGGCCCTGAGCCTGCTCGGCCTATCGGCGCGTGCAAAAACCACCCGGACCTAACCACACACACAAGGAACCGTCATGAAAAAAAACAAAAAACTACATCAAGCGCTGATGCGCCTGAGTCTTGGCCTGTTGGCCGCGCCGTGGCAAACTACCCAAGCGGCTGACCCGACCACCGCCGCCTACTACGGCTTCGGCGGCACGGTCGCCGCCCCCGCCGGCTCCACCACCCCTACCGCCGGCGCTTCCACCCCCTGGTGGCCGACGCCGGTGGCGCAAGACACCCCGCCGGTGGCTAATCCGCCCGCCGCCAACAATCCGCCGGCCGGCGCGCCCAATATTGTGGTATTCCTAGCCGACGACTTGGGTTATTCCGACCTCGGCTCTTTCGGCTCCGAAATTTCGACGCCCAATCTGGACAAGCTGGCCGCCAACGGTCTGCGTTTCCGCAACTACACCACCCACTCATTGTGCTCGCCGACCCGCGCCGCCTTGCTGACCGGCATCAACGGCCACTCAGCCGGCGTTGGCTTCATCGCCGACACCAACCCCGGCTATCCCGGCTACGCCGGTGAAATTCAGCAAAACGCCGTCACCCTGGCGGAAATTTTGCACCTCAACGGCTACGCCACCTTCGCCACCGGCAAATGGCACTTGACCCAGGTCGCCGACCGCGTCAAGGACGGCCCTTACAACTCTTGGCCGTTGCAACGCGGTTTCGACCAATTCTACGGCTTCCTGAACGCGGAAACCCATCCGCAACATCCGGACGCCCTCTACGACGGCAACACCCGCGTTCAGGTAGACCAATATCCGAACGGCTTCAACACCTCGGATCTGTGGGCCAGCAAAGCCATTTCCTACATCAAATCGGCCAAGGCCAACAATCCGAACAAACCGTTCTTCCTGTATTTCGCGGATAACGCGGTGCACGCACCGCTTAATCCAGACCCTGATCTTTTGGCCCAGGTGCACGCCAAAGGCCAATACTCCGCCGGTTGGGACGCCATCCGCCAAGCGCGTTACCAAAAACAGTTGAGCACCGGTTTGATTCCAGCCAATACCGTATTGCCGCCGTTAAATCCCGGCGTATCCGCCTGGAGCGCGTTGCCAAGCGACAAACAACAATTGTTCACCCGCTACGAGGAAGCCTACGCCGCGTGGGTCTCCACCCTGGACCGCAGCTTCGGCCAATTGTATAACTATCTGCAAAGCTCCGGCCAGCTGAACAATACCATCATTGTGTTCGCCTCAGACAACGGCGGCTCGCAAGAAGGCGGCCTCAACGGCACCACCATCGCCTTGGAAACCTTATTCCTGGCTGGAAACACCAACGTCGCCTTCGACGAAACCCGTGAAAGCCAGATCGGCCTGCCGCAAACCTCGCCGCATTATCCGCTGGGTTGGGCGACGGTATCGAACACCCCGTTCCGCGGTTACAAACAGCAAACCGTGGGCGGCGGCCGCCGCGTGCCGTTGATCGTCTCCTGGCCGGGACACATCGCGGACAACGGCAACATCCGCACCCAGTTCACCCACGTGACGGACATCACCCCAACCTTGCTGGACATTGCGGGCGTACAACAGCCTAGCACCTACAACGGCGTGGCGACCAAACCGATCGAAGGAACCAGCTTCCGCTACTTGTTGGACGGCGCAAATCCGGCCACCGCGCAAGAGCAACACACGCAACAATATTTTGAACTGGCCGGCAACCGCGGTTACTACTTGAACGACGGCACGCACGCCTGGTACGCGGTCACCGAACACACCGCCGGCACGCCGTTTAGCGCTAGCGAGTGGGAACTGTACGATCTGAACCAAGACTTTAGCGAAACCAACAACTTGGCTTCCAGCAACCCGACCGAGGTCACCGCCTTGGATACCGCGTTCACCAATGCGGCCTGGGCGCACCAAGTCTATCCGCTGTTCCAAGGTTCAAGCGCCATATCCACCGCGCTGCAACCGGCTTACCTGGCCAACCGCATTCAAGCCAAAACCTTGAACCAAGGCGACTGGCTGGATCAATCGGCCGTATTGCCATTGATCTCGCCATACTGGAACCCATACGGCTCCGCCACGGCGAATACCGTGCACACCGCGGGTAACTACACCATCAGCGCCACCGTCAATTACGCCGCCGGCGACCAAGGCATCATTTTCGCCGAAGGCGCGGACGATTTGGGCCTGGTCTTGTACATCCAAAACGGCAATCTACACCTGCTGAACAACGCCTTCGGCGTACCAACCAGCCTAACCCCGATACCGTTGACCTCTGGCGTGCAAAACATCAGCCTTAGCTTCACCGCCGGCGCGCCCACCGCCAACCTGGGTAGCGGCAATGGCTTGGCTACCTTGACCGTCAACGGAGCCACCTCATCCGGCCAATTGTCGTCATGGTTAGTCAGCTTGCCTTCGGACTTCGGCGGCCCGCTAGACGGCTTGGACGTAGGCCTTGACCGCCGCGGCCCGGTATCCTGGACCTTATTTAAACAATACGGCGTCTTCAAATATACCAACACCATCAGTCAATTAACCATCACGCCGGGCGTCAGCAACCCTTAGCCGGCTTTTTCGCTCCACCTTAAGCGCCGGGCCGCGTCAACCCTTGGGATGGCGCGGCCCGGCGCTTATTGCATTAATAGCACCTGAAACCTAACCCGAGATACGGCATTGGCGAACACACACACAACCACCCTCATCCGGCTGCTGGCCGCCTTCCTTATCCTGACGGCGGCTGCCTATTTGATTGGGTTAAACCCAAATCCATTCTTCCACGCGCCGGAACAGACAAATACCCAGCCCGCGGCGGCCAACGCCCCTGCGCCAGCGGCTTCGGAAAAAGCCGCCTATATTGGCGCGGAAACATGCGCCGGCTGCCACCAAACCCAAACCGAACTTTGGCGCGGCTCGCATCACGACCTAGCCATGCAAGTAGCCAATCCGCAAACCGTGCTCGGCGACTTCAACCAAGCAAAATTTAACAAAGACAACGTCGCCTCCGAATTTTATCGTCAAGACCAGCAATTCTGGGTCAAAACCGACGGCCCCGACGGCAAGCCCGCCGCTTTTCAAGTCAAATACACGTTTGGCGTGCAGCCCTTGCAACAATATCTGGTGGAGCTTCCCGGCGGACGCCTGCAAGCGCTCTCCATCGCCTGGGACAGCCGGTCAAAGGAACAAGGCGGCCAACGCTGGTTTCACCTCTACCCCAACGAACACGTGGATTACCGCGACGAGCTGCACTGGACCAAGCCGGCGCAAAACTGGAACTTCATGTGCGCCGAATGCCATTCCACCCGTCTGGAAAAAAACTTCGACGCCCAAACCGCCAGCTATCACACACAATGGGCTGAAATCAACGTCGCCTGTGAAGCTTGCCACGGCCCGGGCTCCGTGCATGTCGCCCAAGCCAAGCAAAACCAATTCGACCCCAACCTAGGACTTGCCCAACGCCTGCGCAACGAACACGCCGCGGCCTGGAGCGGCAACGCGCAAGGCCATTTGCAACGCAGTCAACCGCTGGCCGACCGCCGCGAAATCGAAGTCTGCGCCCCCTGCCACTCCCGGCGCGGCCAATGGTTCCCCAGCGAGCGCCCCGACGCGCCGCTGCTAGACAGCCACCAACCCGGCCTGTTGACAGAAACCCTGTACCATCCAGACGGGCAAATCGACGGCGAGGTCTACGAATACGGCTCCTTTCTACAGAGTAAAATGTACCAAGCCGGCGTCACCTGCACCAATTGCCACGAACCGCACAGCCTAAAACCGCGCGCGCCCGGCAACGGCGTGTGCGAGCAATGCCACGCGGCGGACAAATACGCCAGCAAGCAGCACCACCAACATGCCCCCGACTCCGCCGGCGGGCAATGCATCAGCTGCCATATGCCGACCAAGGACTATATGGTGGTGCATACCCGGCATGACCACCGCTTCAGCATCCCGCGCCCGGATTGGTCCGCGCAATTCGGCGCGCCTAACGCTTGCACCAACTGCCATACCAAAAAATCCGCCGCCTGGGCCGCCGCCGCTTTAAAAAAATGGTACGGCCGCACCCCGGAAGGCTACCAACAATTCGCTCCGGCGCTGTACGCCGGCCGCCACGGCGGCGCGGAAGCCGACGCGTTATTGACCAGACTGATCCGCGACCGCAATCAACCCGGCATCGCCCGCGCCACCGCGCTATCCGAAATGCGCCGCCGCCTGAACAAAGACAACTTCCCCGCCATCGTCAACACCCTAGACGACGCCGACCCGCTGGTGCGCATCGGGGCCATGGAAGCGCTAGAGCCCCTGCCGGCCGAGCAACGCTGGCTCTATTTGCATAAATTACTCAAAGACCCGCTCCGCGTGGTGCGCAATCTCGCGGTGGAAGTCCTAGCGGACGCCCCGCCGGAAAAGCTTGACGCCGACGATAAAACCCTATTCGACAAACTCAGCGCCGAATATATAGCCTCGCACCGCTTCAACGCCGACTCTCCAGCGGCGCAAGTCAACTTGGGCAACTTTCTCGCCACCCGCGGCGACCTGAACGGCGCGGAAGCCGCCTACCGAGCCGCCTTAAAGCTGGACCCGGACTGGATACCCGCCTACGTCAACTTCAGCGACTACTACCGGCTCACCGGCCGCGACCAAGAAGGCGAAGCATTGCTAAAAGCCGGCATCGCCCGCCGGCCGCAAGCCGCAGCTCTGCACCACAGCCTAGGCCTATTGCTCATCCGGCAAAAACAAATGCCGGCCGCGCTGGAATCGCTGCGTCAAGCCAGCCAACTAGCCCCCGATGACAGCCACTTTCGCTATGTCTATGCACTTGCCCTGCAACAAACCGGCGACACGGCCAAGGCGCAAGACATCGCGCGACTAGGCCTGCAACGCAACCCCGCAGACCCGCTGCTGAAGGAATTGACCAAGCAACTCAGCAAAAAGGGTCAGAGTTAATTTATTATAAATAGACGCGTTAAGTAAACCGCCGAAAGTCCGTTTGCATTACATAGCCTGTAAAAGAATTCGATTTACAAGCCATCTATTGCAAACGAACTGACTGCGAAGCAATAATTACACTACGCCCTTAACCCGAGTCAGTCGCGGTAGCAGGTCTGCTTTTCCAGATTTTGCCTTACGCAATTCCGAAACAACATTGGTATCCAAAACATACATCAGGTCAAATCCGCCGGCATATACAGCATACCGGCGCGAACTGGCTCAAAATCATCGCAATGAATATCTTCAGCGCCCGGCATTGCCAATAAGTCAATGATATTGGCCGACTCGCCGACCAGTTGCCGATATTCCTCAATGCTTAACAAGACATGAGAGGGAAGATTTATGTTACCTGGATTCCCACCTATGCAGGAACAAATATTTGGTTTTTGAATTTCGCAAAAAATGAAATGAGCAATCCAGCTAAAAAAAATATACCAGAATTAGCTAGTGGAACTGCAACATTTCCATAAATTGTAAATTGCGAAGGAGGTAAATTATCGGATAATTGATAAACACCGGCAATAGCTAACTGACTTGTAGACACAGTGGAATTACTAAAAACCCCCCAATTTATAAAGTGAGAAGAATCCGCACAACTTGTTGTGTATGAACAACTATAATTATCTGCTGCGCCGTTAAGCAACTCCAACCAATATGCGCCTGCTGATAAAGAAAAAGATTGTAACGAGAAATAACTACTAAAGACATCTAGACTACTTGTGTGACCAGCAACATTAATTGTATTTACCAGTGTATTTTCCAACGCACTAACTGAACCAGAGTCAACAATTGTTCCAGAGAAAGGTTCCGTGCTAATAATAAAATCAACAGATGTTGGATTGTGACCAACATCTAAAACATCGCTAAACTCAATACCAGTAATGATTGAGTTATTGGATATATTAAATTGTTCTGCAACTTGTTGGCTACCTGGTACTTGACCACTAATACCACGTGCGTTTATAGTATCACTTACATTTCCATTATGAAACAATATTTGATCCGCAAAAGCAGATTTAAACAAGAAAACACTTAATAACAACAATTTATTCATAATTTAACACCTAATATTTATTAATGGCGCAATAAAATCAAATTAAGTAGAATGAATTAGTTTAAGAACCAAGCATCCATACCCTCAAAACAACTGAGGCCACTTGTTTATAACAAAAAAAAAAAAAAAAAAATCAATAGTTTTTTTAAAATTTAGCTACAACCCAGGCTCGGCCTATGGTCCGCTGGAAAAATTTAAAGTCTGTAAGGGATGAACAAGAAAAAACTCGGCCTTTCTACTTAAAACGGTAACACCCCAACAGAATAAATAGACAAGACAGACAATAACTGGCTACAAATCTTAGCCAAGACAAACCACCGTAAACCAGCCGCCCAAGGCCTTGGCGGCCGGGGGCGGTTAGCGGGGCTGTAGCCCTCATGGATGCGGGCTACAGCCCCCACGGACGGGTTCACGGCGCGCCCCGACGGACGCCGCCGGTTGCCAAGGCCGGCTTTACACCAACAGCCTTTACCTTGCTGCCGCGACCTACATGCATCTTCACGAATAACCAGCCATCTAAAATAACAATTTTTGCTAAAATCGGCTATGCGTAGCCACATAAGGATTCTAACCATGAACATTTCTCTTGACCCGCATTTTGAAGCACTAATAAAGGCCAAGGTTAATAGCGGTCTTTACACTTCCGTAAGTGAAGTCTTGCGCGAGGCATTACTTCTTTTAGAAGAGCGCGACCAGTTAAGGGCTTTGCGATTGGATGAATTGCGGAGTGAAATCCAAAAAGGAATAGACAGCGGAGAACCAGTCCCATTAGATATGGACGAAATCAAGGCCAAAGGCCGTCAACGGCTTGCCGAACTGCAAAAGCAAGCATAAAATATAATGCCACGTTTGCTAATCAGGCCAGAGGCCGTAAACGATCTTGATGAAATCTGGTGGTATATCGCCCAGGATAACCTTATCAATGCCGATAAATATCTTGACCGGATTCAGGAAACGCAACCGCCCTCATGCAAGCCATAAACATCATCCCAAACGCTGAAGGCGGCAACCGCCTGCAACTAGGCCAGCACCCGACGCCGGAACCGGCCGCCGGCCAAGTATTGCTCAAAATCCACGCCGCCGGCGTGAATCGGCCCGACCTGATGCAGCGCCAAGGCGGCTACCCGCCGCCGCCCGGCGCATCGCCTATACTCGGCCTGGAAGCCGCCGGGGAAATCGTAGCCCTAGGCCCGGACGTAGCTGACTGGCATATAGGCGACGCCGTTTGCGCCCTGCTAACCGGCGGCGGCTACGCCGAATACGGCGTCGCCGCCGCCGGCTCCTGCCTGCCGCCGCCGGCAGGCCTTAACTGGCTGCAAGCGGCCAGCCTGCCGGAAACCTATTTCACCGTCTGGTATAACCTATTCATGCGCGGCGGCCTTAAGGCCGGCGAAAGCGTCTTAATCCACGGCGGCGGCGGCGGCATTGGCGTCGCCGCCATTCAATTGGCCAAGGCCTTCGGAGCCGCGGTATTCACCACCGCCGGCGGCGCGGAAAAATGCGCCCGCTGCCTGGCGCTAGGCGCGGACGCCGCCATCGACTACCGCGCGCAAGACTTCGTAGAGGCGGTTGCTGATTTGACCCAAGGCCGTGGCGTCAATCTGATCATGGACATCATCGGCGGCGATTATTTTCCTAAAAACCTCGCCTGCCTAGCCGAGGAAGGCCGACTGGCGCAAGTCTCGGTGCAAGGCGGCGTCAAAGCCGAGATCAACCTGTGGCGCGTCATGCAAAAACGCCTGACCATCACCGGTTCCACACTGCGCGGCCGCGATCCAGCCCTAAAGGCTGAAATAGCCCGCCAACTTCGGCAACACGTGTGGCCCTTATTCGCCCGCGGCGAAATAAAACCTATAATTGACAGTATCTATCCGTTGGCGGAAGCAGAAGCCGCGCACGCGCGCCTAAGCGGCGGCCAACATTTCGGTAAAATTATATTGGAGGTCTGACATGGCATACACAACGCTTATCCCCGCGGCGGCGCTGGCGGCGCAACTGCAAAACCCGCAGTGGATCATCATTGACTGCCGCTTTTCCTTGGCTGAACCCGAACTCGGCTTCAAAAACTACCGATTCGGCCACATCCCCCGCGCCCGCTACGCCGACCTGAACCGCGACCTGTCCTCACAACCCACAACCCTAACCGGCCGCCACCCGCTGCCGAATTTCAAACTGCTCAGCCAAAAAATTGGCGCCTGGGGCGTAACTAACCGCAGTCAAGTCGTGGTCTATGACGACGCCGGCGGCGCGTTCGCCGGCCGGTTGTGGTGGCTGCTGCGCACCCTGGGCCACGAACACGTTGCAGTGCTGGACGGCGGTCTGCAAGCCTGGAACCGTAGCGGTTTCCCAGTAACCACGGCTCTGCCCGTCATCGCCCCGGCCCATTTCCGCCCCTATCTGGACGAAAAGGCTTGGCTCACCGCCACGGAAGTGGAAAATGCCCTAGCCGCACGCCGCATCATCCTCATCGACGCCAGAACTCCGGAACGCTACGCCGGCAAAGTGGAACCGATAGACCCGGTAGCCGGCCACGTGCCCAAGGCCATCAACCGGCCGTTGCAACGCAATCTGGCCGCCGACGGCGCATTTTTGCCGCCGGAGCAACTACGCGCCCAATTCACACAACTGATAGGAAACGCCTCGCCCAAGCAAGTGGTAAATATGTGCGGCTCCGGCGTCACCGCCTGCCACAACCTACTGGCCATGGAACACGCCGGCCTAAGCGGCGCTAAACTTTACGCCGGCTCCTGGAGCGACTGGATCAGCAACCGTAACCGCGCCGTGTCGCGCGAAGGCTAAGCTTCATCCAAATTATTTCCCGCGCCTCGCGCGCCGGCCGTGCCGCTTAAGCTCCTGTTTCGTCAAGCCGAACACCTGCAATTGGCTGCATACCGGCAGCGCCGCCCCCGGAACCGGCGTGCAATGCGCATCGTTTCCGGCGCGGTAAGTCATCACATACACCCGGCCATTGGCCACCATCGGCGGAATCAACTCCGACATCAGCCCCAGGCCGCCGGAATAATCATCGCCGGTTCTAAACAAACGCTTTAGCTTTTTGTCGACAAAGCCGCTGGCGTCATACGCCACCAACCGCCCTTCCGCAAAACCATTGCCGCCATTGGAAACCGGGTACACCGCCCACACGATCGCCGATTCATAATCCAGCGCAAACCTAAAATTAGTTTCCAGAAATGGCTTGCCGGACAAACTTAACAATCCTCCCGCCAAGCCGCCGGACGGAACATCAATCTTGGCCGCCTTCTCGTCGCCTTCGGCCCGCAACTGCGGCCGTAGCCCCTTACTGGCGTAAAAGTCATAGGCCTTAAGATTGGAATTTTCGCCCCAGACATAAAAAATGCCGCTTTGCTTATCGTGCTGCGCCACCGCCATGGCTTGAATCGAGTGCCGCAAACCGTCCGGCGTATCCCCGCCGGCCAGATTGCGATTCAAATTTTCCGCCCGCTGCAAATTCTCGTTGGCATAACCGCCGTCATAGGTCGCAATCAACGGCGGCTCAGACCACAAATGCTTATAGTGATCGGTTTTACCCAAATCGGTCCGGTCAAAGGAATAAATAACTCCGTCCCGCGAACCTTGCAACAAAAGACCGGAACCCGGTGCCAAAATCGGCCCGTCCGCGCCGAAATCCCAGTCCGCGCCGAGCTGACCCGCCGCCGCGCGGCCGCAAGAAGCGGCCGTATCGCTATCACTCCACAAACAGCCATCGGGGCTAGGACGGTCTAAAAAAGCCTTGAAAAAATCCAGCTTCGCCAATTGCGGACGCTCGCCGGATTCATTGGGAATAAACACCAGTTTAATCAAGCTTTCCGCCAAATCGACATCATTGGGGCTAGCGGAGCCTCTGCCGGTGGACACGAAAATATCCGTGAACTCAATCGCCGGCGCGGCCCCAGCCTGGGAAATGCCCGCGCCCCAACCGGCGAAACCGGTGGTGCAAAAAACAGCCGGCGTCCGCGAAAAATCCGCTTCCCCCAGCAAACCGCGCGTATCATAGGCAAACACAAAGCCGTGCGGATTATTCCGCAGGGTTTGCGCCTCAGGCTCGGGATTGTTCGCGGCCGGCGCTTCGCTATTGGCGGTAAATGCCAGCACCAGTCCATTATTGCTAGTCAAACCCAAACCAGCGCGCAATTTAGGATAAACAAACTGCTCTCGGCGACCGTCCATGGTATACACCGCCAGCGCATCGTTAAATTCACAACCATTGCCTTCCTGCGAAATGCCTTCCACTCGCACCGGCTCGGCCGAATGCGATTTAGGCTTTCCGGTCAAGGGATCAAGGGCGAATATCCAATAATCGCGCAAGGCATTATTGTCATCCTTGGTCAGCCACGCCGCCACGAACAAGGTATTGGTTTTAGGATCAATCACCGGCGTGGCGGAAATGCCCCAGGTCGGGGTATGTTTCAAAACATCCATGCCATGCCGTTCGTCCGCGTCGGGCAACACTACTTCATGGCCTAGGCCTTCACCCAGCTTAACCTGATACACCGGCCGCAAGGTGCGGGCGTTGACGCCAATGATTTCGTTTTTCATGGTGGCGATAATCAGCAAATCATCCCGGCCATTGATCGCATTGGCCAACAGTAGCGGCTGCGCCTCCACCTTGGCGTCGATATCCAAACTGTTTAACAAACCGAATGTCTTAGAATTCACATTGGATTTATTTAACTCAAATTCCTCGGAATTAACAAAACCGCCATTACTGTCTCCCGCTCGCCGGGTAATGCTAACCTCGGCCTCGGCAGCGCCAGCCATTAAACAACACAGCAGGCATAACAAAACGCGAATCTTAATTTTCATTTAAAATCCCTGTCGGAAAAAGCGTTGAAATTAATACCCACTAATTAAATGCGTGGATTCTAAGTAAAAAACGAGCCATCAATACAAATCGGTACAAACCTCGACGCCGGCCAAGCGCTTGGCTGGCAGTGCAATCCGGAACAAACCTCAACGCTAGCCAACCATCCGGTTGCCAAGGCCGACTCGGAACCAACAGCTTTTTATCTTGGCTAGCGCGAACACGCCTAAGCATAAGAACTAGCGCGACAAAACCTAATTCCCGGCCACCGCCATGCGCTCAACCAAAATAGAGCCTACCCGGATATTCCCCCGGTAATCGATATCCTCGCCTATCGCCGTAATCTGCTGAAACATAGTCTTCAAATTACCGGCGATGGTAATCTCCTCCACCGGAAATTGAATTTCGCCGTTCTCCACCCAAAACCCGGAGGCGCCGCGTGAATAATCCCCAGTCACCCGATTCACGCCCTGCCCCATCAGCTCGGTCACCAACAAACCCGTACCCAACAAGCGCAACATACCGGCAAAATCCGGGCCGTTCGCCGCCACCATCAAATTGTGCACCCCGCCGGCGTTACCGGTGGTGCGCAAACCCAATTTCCGCGCCGAATAACTGCTCAACACATACGAACGCAACACCCCGCCGCTGACCAAATCCCGCGCCCGTGTCGCCACGCCTTCCGCGTCGAACCAGGCGCTGCCCATGCCGCCCGGCAACAACGGCTGCTCGTCGATGCGAACAAAATCCGGAAAAATCTGTTTATCCAACGCATCCAGCAAAAAAGAAGCCTTGCGATACAAATTGCCGCCGCTCACCGCCCCGATAAATGCCCCGATCAAACTAACGGCGGTTTCCGGCGCAAACAACACCGGACACTGCCGGGTGCCGATCGAACGCGCGTCCAGCCGCGCCACGGTACGCGCCGCGGCCTTCTCGCCTATCTCGCGCGCCGCCTGCAACCGCTCCGGATCGCGCGCCACCGCGTACCAAAAATCCCGCTGCATCCGGTCCCCCGCGCCAGCCAGCACCGCGCAACTAATGGAATGCCGGCTACTGTGCAAACCCTGTAAAAATCCCAGCGAATTACCGAACACCCTGACGCCGTGGTGCGAATTTACCGTCGCCCCTTCGGAATTATTAATCTCCGCGCTAAACGCCAACGCCGCATCCTCGCACTCCTTCGCCACCTGCAACGCCTGCTCGGCGTCCACCTGCCAAGGGTGATACAAATCCAGCTCCACGCACTCGGTCGCCAAATCCTCGGCCTCCGGCAAACCGGCGTATTCGTCCCCGCTGGTATGCCTAGCGATGGAACAAGCCGCCCGCACCGTATCCGCCAATGACGCGGGCGACAAATCATTGGTGCTGGCCGAACCCTTTTGCCGACCGAAAAACACCGTCACCCCCAAGCCCTGGTCGCAATGGTGCTCCACCGTTTCCACCTCGCCCAAGCGCACGCTGGCGGTCAAGCCATTGTCCACGCTCAACGCCGCCTCAGCCGCGCTCGCGCCTTGCCGCGCCGCCTCGTCCAGCAATTGCTGCACGATAGCTTTAAATTCGTTAATCCGGTCTTGATATTGGTTAATCTGATTTTGGTTTTGCAAAATACTATCTCTATAAAAAATTAAAGCGCGCGCCGCCATCCATCACCGGACATTAAACGCTGGTGCCGCCTACCGTCAACCCGTCGATGCGCAAGGTCGGCTGCCCCACGCCCACCGGCACGCTTTGCCCGTCCTTGCCGCAAGTGCCGACGCCACTGTCTAAACGCATATCGTTGCCGACCATGGACACCTTGGTCAAAACGTCCGGACCGTTGCCGATCAAGGTAGCGCCCTTAACCGGACGCGTAATTTTACCGTTCTCGATCAAATACGCCTCACTGGCGGAAAACACAAACTTGCCGGAAGTAATATCCACTTGACCGCCGCCAAAATTACTGGCATACAAACCTTTTTGCACCGAAGCCAAAATCTCCTCCGGCGCATGCTCGCCCGGCAACATATAAGTGTTGGTCATGCGGGGCATCGGCGCATGCGCATAAGACTCGCGGCGGCCGTTACCGGTTTGCGGCAAGCCCATCAAACGCGCGTTCAACTTATCCTGCATATAATTTTTCAACACACCGTTCTCGATCAACACCGTCCGCCGCGTCGGCGCGCCCTCGTCGTCGATATTCAAAGAACCGCGCCGTCCCGGCAACGCGCCGTCATCCACCACCGTGCAAAGAGGCGAAGCCACCCGCTCGCCGATGCGCCCGCTGAACGCCGACGTCCCCTTACGGTTAAAATCGCCCTCAAGGCCGTGGCCTATGGCCTCGTGCAGCAAAATTCCCGGCCACCCCGGCCCCAGCACCACCACCATATTCCCGGCTGGAGCCTCGCCGGCCTGCAAATTGACGCTGGCCTGCCGCACCGCTTCCGCCGCATAGTCCATCGCCCGGTCTTCCTCGAAAAAAAAGCCGTAATCAGCGCGCGCGCCGCCGCCCATGCTACCCTGCTCGCGCCGCCCGTTCTCCTGCATGATCACGCTGACATTTAAACGCACCAACGGACGTATATCCGCCGCCAAGCCGCCATCGCTATCGGCGATCAGCACTTGCTCGTATACCGCCGACAAGCTGACCATGACTTCCTCGACGCGCGGGTCCAAGCGCCGGGCTTCGCGATCCAGCCGCAACATCAACTCGATTTTTTCTTGATCCGGCAAGGAAAGCAAGGGATTGGCCGCCGCGTACAAAGCCTGCCGCTCCGGCGCGGCGAAGGAACTGACTTTCACCCGCCCGTTTTGCCCATGCCGCACAATGGCTTTCACATTCTCGGCGGCGGCCAACAATTGCGGCAACTCCAGGATATCGCTATAAGCAAAACCGGTTTTTTCGCCGCTGACCACCCGCACGCCCGCGCCTTGTTCAATGGAAAAATTGCCTTCCTTGATCAGACCTCCCTCCAAAGACCACGACTCGAAATGACTGCATTGAAAATAAATATCGGCGAAATCCACCGGCGCGCTCAACAACGACGCCATCACCCGCTCCACGTCCGCCGTATCCAGCTGCCGACCGTGCAAAATATTTTGCTTAACTTGATTTAATATGGGCATGAACAAAAGTAACGCCGAACCTTAAGTCCGGCAAAAATCAAATAATTAAAAACGAAGCCAAATACAGCGCCGTCACCCCGCCGACCACCACCAGCGCTTTTTGCAGCGCGCTGATTGAATACCAATATAATTGCACCTGGGTTTTACGCCGTATCCAGGCCAATAGCGCCAAATGCGCCAGCCAAGCCCAAATCCGCGGCACAAACTTGGCCAAGTGGTAACCGATGTAGCCTAAGCCGCTCATCAAAATATAAAACGTCACCACCTGGCTGCCGTGCCGCTCGGTGGTAAACAAGAATTCCATGAACTCGCCGATGTCCAGAATGTGAAACATATGCTCCACCACGCCATCCACGCCCATTTCCACCCACTCGAACAGGGTGTGCAACAATTCTAAAATGAGTTCGCCCAACTCCTCCACGAGTTCAAGCGTTTCGTGGAATAAAATCAAGGCCAGCAGCAGCGCCCCAACAATAATCAGGTCAAGATTTTTTCTTAACATAAGCTACCTTATTCAAACTCCGCGCCAGCGGACTCGGGAACCTGCCAATGCACCAGCCATTCACCCCGGCCATCGGCCAACACATGATTCAACCAGGGCAACAACACCTTGGCCTGCTCATCCAACCGCCACGGCGGATTGATAAACAACATCCCGGAGCCGGTCATGCCGCGCCCCGCGCCGTCAGGGGCCACGCAATGCTCAATCCGCAACTGGCGCTCAATGCCGGTCGCGGCCCATTCCCGCAACCACTTCTCCAGCGCCGCGCGCTCCAGCACCGGATACCACACCGCGTACACCCCGGTGGCGAAGCGCCGATGCGCCGCGACCACCGCCTGCAACACTTGCCGGTATTCGCTCCGCATCTCATAACTAGGATCGATCAACACCAAACCCCGTTTTTGCGGCGGCGGCAATTTCTTCTCCAGCCGCTCTAAACCGTCCTCCATTGAAACGGTGACTTGCTTATCGCCGGCGAACAACTCGCGCAAGGCGGCGAAATCGGTATTGTGCAATTCCGACAGCCACAACCGGTCTTGCGCCCGCAATAGCCGCCGCGCCAGTTGCGGCGAACCCGGATAACGCAGTAGCTCGCCGCCGACGTTTTCCGCCCTCACCGCCGCCAAATAATCCCGCAGCTCCGGCGGCGGCTCCGCCTGCCGCCACAGCTTGACGACTCCATCCGCGCATTCGCCGGTTTTG
Source organism: uncultured Pseudomonadota bacterium (assembly GCA_903928965.1). Taxonomy (GTDB): domain Bacteria; phylum Pseudomonadota; class Gammaproteobacteria; order Methylococcales; family Methylomonadaceae; genus Methylomonas. The sequence goes on along the minus strand of CAIYSZ010000113.1, from coordinate 6,711 downwards.
CGCGCGTATTCAGAATCCAAGCGATACTTGCCGGCCCCCGCGTGCGTATCAATATATAAAAACGGCTTATCTTTTTGCTTCAAGGCCTGAATCGTCAACGCCAACAAGGCGTGTTTCAACACATCGGCAAAATTACCGGCGTGAAAACCGTGCCTGTAACTCAGCATGGATATAGCCGCGGCTCCCGCCAAAACTTGCGCCGCTTAGTAATCACCTGCATTCTCCCGTTATTCATCAGGCGGCGCGCTCGCCCGGCCAATGCCGCTTATAATCCGCCACCGCGGCAATGCGCATTTCCCGTATCGCCGCGCCGACTTGCGGCCCCGGCGGCAAATCGCGGGTCACCTCGGAAGCGTCCACTTCCGCCGCGCGCGCCGCGCCGCGCAAAAAATCGGCCTGCGGATAATCCCGTTCGGTAAATCCTAAGCGTCCCCTGGCGTCCGCCTCGCAAGCCAAAATAAAATCCTCCAGCTTCGCATGCGGTTTGAATGCGCCTATAGCCTGCAAAAAATCCACCAATGTCGCCGGCCTGAGCTCGCGCGCGCGATGGCAATGCGTGTGATATTCCATCACATGCGCCGCCAATACTTTAAATGCCTTCGGCGCGCGCAAACGCTCGCAAAAAGCTTCCAGAATCGGCAAGCCCTTCACCTCGTGACCGTGATGACTGGGCCAATACCGGCTCGGCGTGACCGCCTTGCCTAAATCGTGCAACAGCGCCGCCAAACGCACCTCCGGCTTGCCGGACAAGCGGGCCGCCTGCTCCAGCACCATTAAAACATGCACTCCGGTATCGATCTCCGGATGGTATTGCTCCGGCTGAGGCACGCCGAACAAGGCGTCCAGTTCCGGAAACACCGACCGCAAAGCGCCGCAAGCGCGCAACTCGTGAAAAAACGCCGCCGGAGTCCGCTCGGATAAAGCCTTGACCAACTCCGCCCACACCCGCTCGGCCACCAAATAATCCGCCTCGCCCGCCGCCGTCATGTCATGCATCAGCTCGCGCGTCTCCGCGGCCACCGTAAAACCTAAGTGCGCGTATCGCGCCGCAAAGCGCGCCACCCGCAAAATCCTCACCGGGTCCTCGCCGAAGGCGGGCGACACATGCCGCAACACTCGCAAGCGCAAATCTTCTTGACCGCCGTAAGGATCGTGCAACAGGCCCTGCTCGTCCAGGGCCATGGCATTAATGGTCAAATCCCGCCGCCGTAAATCGTCCTCTAGCGACACGTCCGCCGCCGCGTTAACGCTGAAACCCGTGTAACCATGCCCGGTCTTGCGTTCGGTGCGCGCCAGCGCATATTCTTCCTGCGTTTCCGGATGCAAAAACACCGGAAAATACTTACCCACCGGCTTAAATCCGCGTTCCAGCATCGCCTGCTCGGTCGCGCCAACCACCACCCAATCCTGTTCGGTGACCGGGAAACCCAGCAAACGGTCGCGCACCGCGCCGCCAACCAGATAAGTTTTCATCAACGCACAAACCAGAGTTCAGATTACAAAGTTTAAAATAGAAGGTTTAAAACCTAAATAGACTGTAGTATAAATCACTACTCGCCTTAAGTGGCGCTTTCTCGGCAATCCAATGCATACCTTGCTGCAATTTTTGGACTATCTCCAACTCTACTTCGCCCCTGGCTCCCGCCAATTTCTTGATTTAAGCTCGCAAATTCTTGGCCAAATACTGCAAGATTATGGCTTTGGCCTGCAATTGTTCGCCTACGGCGCGCTAGTAGGCCTGTTCGCCGGCCTAGCCTCCGGCTTGTTCGGCATCGGCGGCGGCTCCATCATCGTGCCGGCGGTCAGCCTGATGCTCGCCGGGTCGCCGACGCCACCGGAGCACGTCATGCTCACCGCCGTCGCCACCTCGCTGGCCGCCGCGCTGTTTTCGTCCGCCGCCTCGGTTTACGGCCACAACAAATTCGGCCTCATAGACTGGCGGCGCGTCGCCCGCCTCACCCCCTGCTTGCTGGCCGGAGCCGCCGCCGGCGCGGCCTTGGCCGAACTCATCAAAGGCGAAATCCTGCGCTGGCTATTCATAAGCTATCTGTGCCACACCAGCCTGCAATTATTGCGCGCGCGTAAAACCGCCGTCACAGCCGCCAAGCGACAGCTGAACGACTGGCTTGATTATCCGGTCGGCCTGCTCATCGGCGCGCTGTCCTCCATCCTCGGCATTGGCGGCGGAGCCATCACCGTGCCTTATCTGACTCATCGCGGCCTAGGCATCAAACAAGCGGTCAGCATCTCCAGCGCCTGCGCCCTGCCCATCGCCGCCTCCGGCGCTATCAGCTACGCCCTGCTCGGCGTTCGCCACCATCCCGACGCGGCCGGCAGCCTGGGCTACATCTGCCTGCCGGCCTTCGCCGGCATCATCGCCACCAGCATCTTCACCGCCCCAATAGGAGCACGGCTCGCACACCGCCTGCCGGCCTTGCATCTTAAACGCTATTTTGCAGTGTTGTTGATTTTGGTTGCTATAAAAATGGGGGCTTCTTGAAAAAACTTGGCCACTATAGCCATGGAAACCCATGCCGCCGCTCAGGTCAAGGCTAAAGCGGCGGGCAAGAGCCTCGATCAGAGAGATTTCGAAGCGCTAATCATGGCGATTCACACTTAAAACAATGACTATCCAATTGATAATTAAGTAAATTTTTAAAACACACTCAACACTGCCATTTGCTATTTCCGCCCCTATTGCACAAAAAAAAACATGAGAGTATACTTAAGTTCAGCTTTGCCAAAGCTAAACTCAAAATAAAACACCTTTCAGGAGGGTATGACAATGAAATGGGAAACACCAGCTTACAACGACATGCGTTTCGGTTTTGAAGTAACCATGTACATCTACAACCGTTAATCCTGCGGCTTGTAAAAGAAGGGGGGCGTTTTTAGCGCCCCCTTTTTTTTGCCCTGACCTTGTTAAACAGCGCGCCGCGCGCGCAAATTCCTGGCTAAACATCATTATGATCATTCGAGTTCTTGGCGCCGGCGCCGGCGGCGGATTTCCGCAATGGAATTGCAATTGCCGTAATTGCGGCCGTTACCGCCGCGGCGAATTCAACGGCACGGCCCGCACCCAATCCTCCATCGCCGTCAGCGGCGACGGCCAACGCTGGCTATTATTCAACGCCTCGCCGGACATCCGCGCCCAACTAGAGGCCTTCCCGGCCATCTGGCCCAAACACGGCGTGCGCGACACCGGCATCGCCGCCATTGTGCTGATCGACAGTCAAATCGACCACAGCACCGGCCTGTTGACTTTGCGCGAAGGCAAACCGCTGGAAATTTATTGCACCGACATGGTCAGACAGGATTTAAGCACCGGCTTTCCGCTATTCAACATGCTCAAAGACTACTGCACCGTCAACCATCACCCCATCGCCATCGACGGCTCCGGGTTTGAAATTCCAGGCGTGGACGACATCCGCCTCCATGCCCACGCCCTGAAAAGCAAGGCTCCGCCTTACTCGCCGCATAGGCACGACCCGCATCCCGGCGACAACATCGGCGCGATCATCGAACAAATTTCCACTGGAAAAAAACTCTATTACGCCCCCGGCCTGGGCGAAATCGAACCCCATGTCTTCACCGCCATGCAAAGCGCCGACTGCGTGCTGGTGGACGGCACCTTCTGGACCGACGACGAAATGGCGGAGCAAGGCATCAGCCAAAAAAAGGCGCGTGAAATCGGCCATTTACCGCAATCAGGCCCCGGCGGCATGATCGAGGAACTGCACAAAATTGGCCCCGCGCGCAAAATATTGATTCATATCAACAACACCAACCCGATTCTGGACGAAGATTCGCCGGAACGTAAAATCCTGAACGCCGCGGGCATAGAAGTCGCCCACGACGGCCTGGAAATCGAATTATAATAAAACAAGAATCTAAAGAGGCGCCGCATGAGCTGTTGCGATAACAAACCCTGGACCCGCGAGGAATTCGAAGCGCAATTGCGGGCCATGGAAAAATACTATCACATTCATCATCCGATGCATGTATTGATGAACGAAGGCAAACTCAACCCGCAACAACTGCAAGGCTGGGTCGCCAACCGCTTCTATTATCAAGTCATGATCCCGATCAAGGACGCCAACATCATGGCCAATTGTCCGGACCGGGAAACCCGCGCCAAATGGGTGCAACGCATACTTGACCACGACGGCCATCCCGGCGACGCCGGCGGTATAGAAGCGTGGATACAACTCGGTATCGCCGTAGGACTGGAGCGCGAGGAACTGACCTCCCTGCGCCACGTATTGCCCGGCGTACGCTTCGCGGTGGACGCCTACGTCAACTTCGCCCGCCGCGCCGAATGGCACGAAGCCGCCAGCTCCTCGCTGACCGAATTGTTCGCCCCTAAAATCCACCAGCAACGCCTGGACAACTGGCCGGAAGTCTATCCCTGGGTCGAGCCGCAAGGCTACGCCTATTTCCGCAAGCGCCTAACCGAAGCGCGCCGCGACGTGGAACACGGCTTGCAACTCACGCTAGACTGGTATAAAACCCGCGAGCAGCAAGAACGCATGCTGCAGATACTTAAATTCAAGTTAGACGTATTGTGGAGCATGGCCGACGCCATGTATCTGGCTTACGTGGCGGAAATGCCGCCGTATTTCAACATCCAAGACTAAGCAAACCATGAGCCTGGACCCGGAACAAAGCTTGCAATTTTCGCCGCTGCACCGCCTGCAATGGGAGGAAGCGCAGCAAAAATACGTCATCCTCTACCCGGAAGGCATGGTGGAATTAAATCACAGCTCCGCCGAAATCCTTAAACTCTGCGACGGCGCGCATAAAGCGGCGGATATCGTCGCCGAATTGGAGGCCAAGTTTCAAGCCAGCGGCCTGGAAAACGACATCCATCAATTTTTGAGCGCCGCCTTGCAAAATGGCTGGATCAAACATGTCTGAGACTAACCCTGCGCCAATCCATCCCGGCATCGGCGCGCCGCGCTGGCTGCTGGCGGAACTGTCCTACAAATGCCCGCTGCAATGCCCGTATTGCTCCAATCCGCTGGATTACGCCCGCTATCCGGACGAACTATCCACCGAAGACTGGAAACGGGTGCTGACCCAGGCTAGGCGGATGGGCGCGGTGCAACTCGGCTTCTCAGGCGGCGAGCCTTTAACCCGGCCTGACCTGATCGAACTAGTCGCCCACGCCCGCGAATTGGGTTATTACACCAATTTAATTACCTCGGGCTACGGTCTGAGCGAAGAAAAAATCGTAGCGCTAAAACAAGCCGGCCTGGACCATATCCAGATCAGCATTCAAGCCAGCGACCCAGTTCTGAACGACTATATCGCCGGCGCAACCACCTACCTAGAAAAACAAGCCGTAGCGCGGCTGATCAAAAAACACGGCTACCCCATGGTGTTGTGCGTGGTGATCCACCGGCAAAACATCGAACAAATGCCCGGCATCCTAGCCATGGCCGAAGAGCTGGGGGCCGACTATCTGGAACTGGCCAACACCCAATATTACGGCTGGGCGCATCAAAATCGGGAAACCTTGCTACCGACGCGCGAACAATTCATCGCCGCCGAAAAAATCGCCCAAGCGCACAAGGAAAAAGTCGCCGGCAAAATGAAAATTTACTACGTGGTGCCAGACTACTACGAAGACCGGCCCAAGGCCTGCATGAACGGCTGGGGCAGCACCTTTTTGACCATCGCCCCGGACGGCGTGGCCCTGCCCTGCCATTCGGCGCGCGAGCTGCCGGGGCTCGATTGCCCCAACGTCAAGGATTACAGCATAGAGCAAATCTGGCGCGACTCCAGGGCGTTCAACCTATTTCGCGGCACCGCTTGGATGCAAGAACCCTGCGCCAGCTGCGACGAAAAACACAAAGACTTCGGCGGCTGCCATTGCCAAGCTTATTTATTTAATCAAGATATGCACAGCACCGATCCGGTGTGCTCCAAATCGCCGCAACGCTGGAAAGTGGACGCAGCCATCGCCGCCGCCGCCACGGCCGCCCAAGCGGCGGAGCAACCATTGCTATTCCGCAACCCGAAAAATTCCAAACAGTTCCGGCCTAGTGGTAACGAGTAAATTCGGTGACGATATCAGCGCACACAATCCGCGTGTCCGCGCCGCTTAAAGCCCAGCAAACTTATTGCAAAAAATCTCATTCAAGCTATGCGCCGATAAAACCGCCTGCAACCATTCTTCAATTTCTGGCTCGGAAGCGGAGCCAATTTAAGCTTCCACGCGTGACGGCAACGGGCCAAAGCCTAACGAATGCAAAACAAATATTCCGCCAAACAAATAGTTTTTGAAAGCCAAACATGAATTTACATATTGAAGACAGCTAAAACATGCGTGTGATTAGGCTGCGCCAATCGCACCTAGGCGCTAGAGCAAAAGTAGCTAGTTTGTGATGCGCCACACTTCGTGCGGCACATCCTACGCGCTATCTGCGTGGTTTTCAGGGTTAAATTTGCGACATATTTTTTGCACGGGCGACTACGCCAAACGTATGAGCCATATAACTGACATTGCGTTTTGCAATCCAAGTGTTAAAATGCATTAAATCAAACGCTTAAGGTTTTTATGCGCCGCCCGATTGACCCTAAAATCGACTGTGTCTTTAAGGCGCTGCTTGGCTCCGAGCAAAACATTAATCTGCTGTTGCATTTTCTGAATGCCATGTTGGGTGACGAGCTATCTTCGCCTCTGGCGGAAGTGGAGATTCTGAACCC
>CAIYSZ010000112.1 GCA_903928965.1 uncultured Pseudomonadota bacterium | reverse complement strand
TGGCCTTGGATTATCCAGCCAACGCCTACCGCTTTCAATCGGTCGAACTAAAAGAGATAGGCTTCCGGCTGGATGGCGTCTATCTGCCCGCCGATGAAGAACCGGACTTGCCGGTGATTTTTGTCGAGGCGCAGTTCCAGCCGGATGAACAGTTTTACGCCCGATTTATCACGCAAATCTGTATTTACCTGTACCAAAACCCATCAGATCGGCCATGGTTGGCGCTGGCTATCTTTCCGGATCGCAAGACCGACAAACCGCCTAAACACAGTTTTGCCAATGCGCTGGAGTCGGGCAGTATCAAGCGCCTGTACTTGGAGGACATTCAGGATAATTCCGATCCCAAATTACTGCTATTCCAGTTGATTACCTGCCCGGAAGCGGAAACCGATAGCCGCTTGCTGCCATTCAGGAACGGTCATGTTAAACTAAACCTTGAGGATATTGATCTTATTGAAACGATTTTGATATACAAGTTTCCACATTTAACCCGTGAGGAGGTTAGAAAAATGGTCGCGATACACGAAGTCGAATTACAGCAAACCCGGTTTTTTCAGGAAATCGCCGAGGAATATGAAGCTAAGGGCGAAGCTAGAGGTAGAGCTATAGGGAAAGCCGAAGGTAAGGCAGAAGGAAAGACTGAAGGTGAAGCCACGCTGCTAAAACGGCGGTTACAGAGACGATTTGGAACATTGCCGACGGAAATTGAAACTAAAATCTCCAACGCCAGTATCGGCCAGATCGAGATGTGGTTTGATCGGGAATTAGATGCTAAAAGCCTGGATGATGTATTTGGGAAAAATTGGTAATTATTTAATTGGCGGAGGATTCGCCATGGTCGTGTTTGTGAATAATCAATAACAATCCGTTGCGAACGGCCAGCATTTTTGATTTAATGTTAAGTACTTACTCATAAATACTTCGGCATTTTTTTGTTTTTTAAAATCAATAACTTATAACGCAGTAATACCTGATTTTATATTTGTCTTTATACTTCATAGGCAATTTGCTATCCAATTTTTAATGGCATCTTAAAGATACAGCCTCATTAGAATGCATTCATTTTACTTGAATGTATGCAAATCCACAATACTGACTGAGCGAGAGTGTTTGCCATGTCGTAAAACACTTGTTTTAGCGAGCGCGATAAGGTTGCATGTTTAACCCTTACAAACTCACTTCGTTTTCCAGTCCAATCTGCTTCAGAGAAACCTACCCCAACTTCACCGGCACGCTCCACAACAAACGACCGCGCCCCTCTCCGTCCGCCGCATCCAATTCAAGTCGCGTCAACGAAGCCTTTTTAATAGACAAATTCCCAACCGGACAGCCCAGCAGCAAGCCTACCGCTTCCGAAAAATCCGGCTCATGCCCCACCAGCCACACATCGCGCGCGCCCTGGTCGGCCAAATCCCGCAAGCGCCGCGCCACGGTCCGCGCCCCGGAATCCAAACCCAGCCAATCCACTATTTCCGGTGGCGGACAACCCGGCAAACGCCGATGCAACTCGTCCGCGGTTTGCCGCGCCCTGAGCAAGGGGCTGCTCAACAAACGCTCCGGCGACAATTCATGCGCCTGGCATAATTCCGCCACCCGCTTAATTTGTTTCAAGCCCTTATCGGTCAGCGCCCGCTCAGCGTCGGTCTGATCAAAACGCCGCTCCTCGGCGGTGGCGTGGCGTAAAAAAGTTACCAACATAGGCTTATTCCTTCACCAATTTCAACGCCTGCCAGCTAATAACATGCCGCACCGCCGGATGCGCCTCCAGCCGCCGCCAAATAATCACGGATTTCTTCGGCGACTCATAAAACTCCACCACCAAGGGCAAATCCAAAGCCAAATCCACCAGCGAATGCGCATGCAACACCCCATCGTCGCCCACGCCGGCCACGCCGCGCAACACCGTTAAACCGGACACTTTCTCCTCGTGCAACAAATTTAACAAGGGCGGCAGCAAATGCTCGCCTTCGCGCAAATAAATGCGGGTTACGGTTACAGTTTCAGCCGCCACAAAACGCCTCCCAGCCACACGCCCAGCGCCGTCAGCGCCGCGGCCGCCATCGCGTTCACCACGAACCAGGCGAACAAGCCGCTAACCGCCGCCGCGCCGGCCGGCCGCTCGCTCAATAATAAATAAGTCGCCGCCATGGTCGCCAAGCCCGGCGTCAGGCAATAGCCCAACAAGCGCAACGAATCATCCCATTGCCAATGCAAACCGCAAAACTCCCACAGCGCCGCCGCCGCGACTCCGGCCAAGGCCAAAACAGCCAAGCCGAGATAAGGCCCGGTCACCGCCGCGCCGCCGCCCAAACCGCGAGCGCTCCATAAACCAAACCCGCAAGCGCTCAGGCACAAGGTCACGCTGAGCAACACGTTCAACCAGGCCCGCAACGGCCCGACGTCCGCATACAAGTTCAGCGTCTCCAAGGCGAAGGTGGAAAAAGTCGTATACGCGCCCAAAAAGCCGGTCAATAGCGCCAAGCGCCATTCCGCAGCGTAAGCCACCCGCTGCAGCAACAGCTCGCTGAGCAAGCCCATTAAAAAACAGCCGCTGACGTTAATCAATAAAGTGCCGAGCGGAAAACCGCGCCCGAACACCGCATGCACGCCGCTCGCCACCGCGAAACGCGCCATGGCGCCGGCCGCGCCGCCCAAGGCCACTGGAACCCATGCATGCATGCCGCACCTCCCAAAACTTGCCGCTCACGGCCGCGCCGAGGGCAATTTTTCCTTCAACTTTAGAAACCGCTGATAGCGGCTAGCGGCGATGTCTCCGCGCTCCGCCGCCGCCCGCACCGCGCAATCCTTATCCGGACCATGCCGGCAATCGTTGAACCGGCATTGCACTATATACGGCTGAAACTCGCGGTAACCCCAGGCCAACTGCCCTTCGGACAAACCGGCCAAGCCGAAAATAGCCACGCCGGGGCTATCGATCAAATCCCCGCCGCTCGGCAAATGATACAAAGTCGCCGCGGTAGTCGTATGCCGCCCGTGCCGCGTGGTCGCCGACACGCTATTTACCCGCACCGTCTCCGCCGGGGCCAAGGCGCGCGTTAACGAGGATTTGCCCACCCCGGATTGACCGGCGAACATACTCACTTGACCGGCCATGTCGCTCTTGAGCCGCTCCAAACCCAAACCCAAATTGGCGCTGACCCGGTGCAAGGGATAGCCCAGCCGGCAATATAATTCCAGCTCACGCCGCACCGCCTCGGAGGCCGGCAAATCGACCTTGTTCAAAATTAATTCCGCGCGGATATTGCAATTTTCGCTAATCACCAAATATTGGTCCAACAGCAAAAAATCGCATTCCGGCTCACTGGCGAACACCGCGTAAATAGTATCCAGATTCGCCGCCACCGGCCGCGACTGCTCGGAGCGGCCCGGCCGTTGCAACACCGAGCGGCGCGGCAAAATGTGTTCTATCCGCCCCTGGCCTTCCTCGCCGCCCGGCCTAAGCAACACCCGGTCGCCGACCACCACCGTATCCAGCTTGCGCAAGGTTTGGCATAACCAGATCCCGGATTCGGTTTCCACCGCGTGGCCCTTACCGAGATGGGCCACCACCAAACCCTCAAGTAAAACCATCAGGCGGATTGCATTTTGGTTTCAATATGCGCGATACGTATCGCCGCCGGCGGATGGCTGTAATGAAAAGCCGAATATAAAGGATCAGGCGTCAAAGTGCTGGCGTTCTCTTCGTATAATTTGACCAAACCGCTAATCATCTTGGAGCCTTGCGCGTGATTCACCGCGAACTCGTCGGCCTCGAACTCGAACCGGCGTTGAAAATAACTGCTGATAGGCTGCAAAAAGGTAGTGAATACCGGGGACACCAGGGTAAACAACAATAAGGCCGCGGCATTGTTGTGCGTGTCCACGCCTAAGCCGTCGAAAAACCAATCCTTGGTAATCAGCCAGCCCAGCGCCGCGAAACTGATTAAAGTCATCACCGAGGAAGCCGCCAACATCTTAATCACATGCTTGCGCTTAAAATGCCCCAGTTCATGCGCCAGCACCGCTTCCAACTCCTCCTCGTCCAGGGAATTGATCAAGGTATCAAAAAACACGATGCGCTTGTTATTGCCCAAGCCGGTGAAATAAGCGTTGCCGTGGCCGGAACGCCGCGAACCGTCCATGATGAAAATACCGTTGCTGTTAAACCCGCAACGCGCCAACAGCTCCTGAATCCGATCGCGCAACGACCCCTCTTGCATAGGCGTGAATTTATTGAACAGCGGCGCGATAACAGTCGGAAACAGCCAGCTCATCAACAGCGAAAAGCCCATGACGATCAACCAAGCGTACAACCACCATAATTCGCCTATACTGTCCATCACCCACAGCAACAAGGCGAACACCGGCAGGCCGATAAAGGCGCTTAAGGCTAACGAAATCAATTGGTCCTTGATAAATTGCGGCACGGTGTTTTTGTTGAAGCCGTATTTTTCCTCAATCACAAAGGTTTGATACAAACTGAACGGAATGTCCACCAGCAGCATCACCAGAAACAGACTGGCCACCGCCGCCAAACTGGAGATCATGACCGGCCAATCGAACGTGGCCCAAAAGTCGAATGCCAGACTTATGCCGCCGCCCAAGGTTAAGGCCAGCAACAACAACAAACCAGCCACCTGGTCCAAATCGCCCAGGCGGCTTTTTTCCACCGTATAATCGGCGGCTTTTTGATGCGCCGCCAACGGCACCCGGTCACGAAAAGCGGCCGGCACTTCGTCGCGATGCGCCAAAACAAAGGCTTTTTGCCGCGCGGCCAACCAAAACTGCACGCCGTAGGACGTGGCAATGGCAAATAAAAATACAAAACTAAAGGTATTCATTTATCAAATTTTAAAAGTTTAACAAATAGCGGCAAAGAGTAGCTAATGTTACAATTTACCGCAACATTTAATTAATCTAAATTCCAATGGCCCAGGACGCGACCCATCTCATCTGGATAGATCTGGAAATGACCGGCTTAGACCCGGACCAGGACGTCATCATTGAAATCGCCACCGTCGTCACCGACAAACAGCTGCAAGTTCTGGCCGAGGGGCCGGTGTTGGCTATCCAACAACCTGAATCCGCCTTGGCGGCGATGGACGAATGGAACCAAACCCACCACGGCCAATCCGGTTTGATAGACCGGGTCAGACAATCCACTATCGACACGGAAACCGCCGAACGCCTGACGCTCGAATTCCTGCAAGCCTGGCTGCCGGAGCGCGCCTCCCCGATGTGCGGCAACAGCATCTGTCAAGACCGCCGCTTTCTGTACCGGCGCATGCCGCGGCTGGAGAAATTCTTTCATTACCGCAACCTCGACGTCTCAACCGTCAAGGAATTGATGCTGCGCTGGGCGCCGGAACTGGCCGGCGGCTTGCAAAAAACCTCGGCGCATCAAGCGCTGGCTGACATTTACGAATCGATAGACGAATTGCGTTATTACCGGCAACATTTCATTAAATATTAATCCATTACCATAAAAGACCATAAGCATATGTTAGACCCTCGATTATTCAGAAGCGAACTGACCTGGGTGCAAGAACAATTGCAACGCCGCCGTTTCGAGTTCGACGCCGCCGCCTACCAAGCGCTGGAAGACCGGCGCAAAGGCCTGCAAGTGCAAACCCAAGAACTGCAAAACGAGCGCAACACCCGCTCCAAGGCCGTGGGGCTCGCCAAGGCCAAGGGCGAGGACATTCAACCGCTGCTCGCCGAAATGCAAAACCTCGGCGACCAACTGAAACAAGCTGAAACCGAACTTGACGCCCTGCAAGCGCAATTGCAAGCGATCATGGAAGGCGTGCCCAATGTGCTAGACCCTAGCGTACCGGACGGCAAATCCGACGCCGACAATCTGGAGATTTCGCGCTGGGGCGAACCGACTACGTTTGAATTTCAAGCCAAGGATCACGTTGACCTCGGCGAACCCTTGGGCATGAGTTTTGAACTCGGCGCTAAAATCGCCAGCGCCCGCTTTTGCGTGCTGACCGGCAAGCTGGCCAGCCTGCAACGCGCCATCATCCAATTCATGCTAGACACCCACATCAACCGCCACGGTTACACGGAAACCTACGTTCCCTACCTGGTCAACGCCGACAGCCTGCGCGGGACCGGCCAACTGCCAAAATTCGAGGCCGACCTGTTCAGCGTCAAAAACGAGCCGCCGTTTTATTTAATCCCCACCGCGGAAGTGCCGGTCACCAACATCGTACGCGACGTCATACTAGAGGCCAAGCAACTGCCGCTGAAATTCGTCTGCCACACTCCTTGCTTCCGTAGCGAGGCCGGCGCTTACGGCAGCGACGTGCGCGGCATGATCCGCCAGCACCAGTTTGAAAAAGTCGAGCTGGTGCAAATCACCGCGCCCGAACAATCGCAAGCCACGCACGAAGAACTCACCGGCCACGCCGAAACCATTTTGCAACTGTTGAAACTGCCATACCGCAAGATGCTGCTCTGCGCCGGCGATACCGGTTTCTCGTCCGCTAAAACCTACGACCTGGAAGTCTGGCTACCCGGCCAGCAAAAATACCGCGAAATATCCTCCTGCAGCAATTTCAAGGATTTTCAAGCCCGCCGACTGCAAGCCCGCTGGCGCAACCCGGAAACCGGCA
>CAIYSZ010000111.1 GCA_903928965.1 uncultured Pseudomonadota bacterium | reverse complement strand
TTAAGCTTAAAACGTGCCATAGTCAAAATGGGTGAATAGTGTAAATCTATATTATACCTTATTTATCAGATGCTTGTGATCGTTTTGCGTGAATTTAACACGGATTCAGGTGTAAGTCAATGGACTGTGTTGCTTTTGTGATGAAAACGGACTTTCGGTCGTTCATTTATTCTTGTTTTAGATAAGGCTTGAAATCCGGTAATGTTGATTTAAGGCCTAACGGTTCCTGGGTGAATTTTAATCCATATTTGTGTTGTGAATATTAAGCTCTCTTAAATATTTACGCTATTTTCAGCGGGTTAAAATTAAACGTGGCGGCATGATTTTTGCCGCTTTTGCTTTAAGTATTTTTGGGAGGGTCGCTTATGAAGTTTATCCTATGGCTTTTGACTGGAGTATTTGCCGTCGCCGGTTCGGCGTTTGCCGAGGATGGCGGCGTTATTACGGTGCGGGTGATTGCGTTTAATGATTTTCACGGTCATTTGCAGTCGCCGGGCAATGTCGGGAAAACACCGGCGGGCGGGGCCGATTTTCTAGCCGGGTACGTGAATGCTTTAAAAAGCGGTTTCCCTTTTAATGCTGTGGTGTCCGCCGGTGATTTGACCGGCGCTAGCCCTATGGTTTCCGGTGCGTTTCATGATGAAGGCGCGATTGAGGTCATGAATTTGCTGGGCTTGGAGTTTAACGCGGTCGGCAATCATGAGTTCGATTCCGGCAGGGCCGAATTGTTGCGCAAGCAATTCGGCGGCTGTTTTCCCGGCGGTGATATCGGTCATGATACTTGCATGGCCAAGGCCGCGCATCCGGTTCCGGTGCTTTATCCGTTTCAGGGCGCTCGCTTTACTTATTTGGCGGCTAATGTGGTGGATAAGGTTAGCGGCGAGACCTTGTTTCCGGCGTACCGGGTAAAGACTTTTACTACCCCGGCCGGTCAGGCGCGGGTGGCTTTTATCGGCATGACGCTAAAAGGGACGCCGGAGATTGTGAACCCTAGCGGGGTGGCGGGCTTGGATTTTTTGGACGAGGCGGAAACCGTGAATCGCTTGGCGTCTCAGTTGCGCGCTCAGGGCGTGGAAAGTATTGTGGTGTTGTTGCATCAGGGGGCTAACCCGGCCGCGGGCCCGCTTGATATCAATGATTGCGCTTTGCTTGCCGGCGGCGCGGGAGAGCAGCCGGCGGCGGATATCGTGCGAGGTTTTGATGATGCGGTGGATGCGGTCATTTCCGGGCATACGCATGCCAGTTACACTTGCCGCTTGCCGAATAAGAGTTCCGGTGACCCAGGGCGGCAGTTACGGCCGGGTGGTGACTTATCTTGATTTGGATGTCGATATTTTGAGCGGCGACGTGGTGAGTTCACGCTTTAAAAACACGCTGGTCGACCGTGACGCCTCAGTGACGCCGCATTATGGCGTTCAGGCGGTGGTGGAGGCTTATGCGTCCAATATTGCGCCGCTAGCGGAGCAGCCGGCGGCGACGCTGCTGGGGCCGGCGCTTAATGTTCCCTTGGCGGCGGCCGCGCCGGTTGGCGGCGTGACCGGGGAAAAACCGGCTGGGGATTTGATGGCGGATGCGATGTTGGCGGCTACTTCGGAACCCGGTTTCGGCGAGGCGCGGATTGCCTTGTTGAATCCCGGCGGCGCGCGCGCCGATTATGCTAGTCCTAACGGAAGTTATCCTTTTGTTTTGTCTTATGCGGATTTGTATAAGGCCCAGCCGTTCGGCAATCATTTGGTGACCATGAGTTTGACGGCGCAGCAGTTGAAGGATGCGCTGGAAATGCAGTTTCCTGGCGGCGGTTGCGTGACGCCTAGCGGGGTTAACCGGCAGAGCGCGGTTAAGGTGTTGCAGCCTTCAAATGGGTTTTCTTTTTCGTGGAGTGCGTCGGCCCCCGCTTGCCGGAAAATCGTGGAGGCAAGTTTGACTGTTTATGCGGCTGATGGAGCGGCGCTTGAACGCGAGTTGATTGTGTCGGGGGGCGAGGTGGTGAATCCGGGCGCTGTTTTTAGGGTTACGGTGAATGATTTTATGGCCGGCGGGGGGGATAATTATGCGGTGTTTGCCCTTGGGGGCAAGCCGTTGGTCGGAATACGGGATGTTGAGGCGACCTTGCGCTATTTGGCGCGCTTTAGATCGCCTAGCGCGGGTATGATCCGAATGCGGTTGTTTTGCATGCGCCGCGGGTGTTTAAGTTGCCGTAAAAAACTTTTACTTTTGCCTTCGGCCGCCCAGGCTGGTTTGGCGTCAAAAGCGCTTACTTGGGCTTGCACGATTGTCTCGGTTTTTGAGTGATGTTGGTTGGGGTGGATAATGCTTGGATTCGGCGACAATTAGGGTTGCCGCCGCCGGGTATTATGGGATAATGGCATAATATTTGGCGTAATTTCAACGGTGGGCGGAACGATGGACGAAAATAAGAAGAAGGCTCTGGGCGCGGCTTTGTTGCAGATCGAAAAGCAGTTCGGCAAGGGTTCTGTCATGCGCATGGGCGACGTGGCGGCGTTGCGGGATATCGACGTGGTGTCCACCGGTTCGCTGACGGTGGATATTGCCTTGGGCGTGGGCGGTTTGCCGCGCGGGCGGGTGGTCGAGATTTTCGGGCCTGAGTCTTCCGGTAAAACCACGCTGACCTTGCAGACCATCGCGCAGGTGCAAAAAAGCGGCGGCACGGCGGCGTTCGTGGACGCGGAGCATGCCTTGGACCCGGAATACGCGCGGAAGATCGGGGTGAATATTTCTGATTTGCTGGTGTCGCAGCCGGATACCGGCGAGCAGGCGTTGGAGATTACGGATATGTTGGTGCGTTCCGGCGCGGTGGATATTGTGGTGATCGATTCCGTGGCGGCGTTGACGCCTAAGGCGGAGATCGAGGGGGAGATGGGCGATTCGCACATGGGCTTGCAGGCGCGCTTGATGTCGCAGGCTTTGCGTAAATTGACCGCCAACATTAAACGATCGAATACCTTGGTGATTTTCATCAATCAGTTGCGGATGAAAATAGGGGTGATGTTCGGCAATCCGGAGACGACTACCGGCGGCAATGCGTTAAAATTTTATGCTTCGGTGCGTTTGGATATTCGGCGCATCGGTTCGATTAAAAAGGGCGAGGAAGTGATCGGCAACGAGACTCGCGTTAAGGTAGTAAAGAATAAGGTGGCGCCGCCGTTCAAGCAGGCGGATTTTGAGATTTTGTATGGCGAGGGCGTGTCGTTTTTCGGCGAGTTGGTGGATTTAGGCGTGGAGTTCGGTTTTGTGCAGAAGTCCGGTTCTTGGTATAGCTATAAGAACGATAAAATTGGCCAAGGCAAGGATAACGCGAAGCAGTTTTTGCGGGAGCACCCGGAAGCGGCCAAGGAGTTGGAGGCGGCGATTCGGGAGAAGGCGTTTGCTTCTCGCGCCAGTTTGCCGTTGGCGCAGGTGGACGCGGACGAAGAGGCGGGCGATTTTGCCGACTGAGACGGCGGCCGAACAGGTTTGCTTGCGTTTGCTGGCGCGGCGTGAGCATAGCCGCGGCGAGCTGCGGCGAAAATTGCTGTTGCGCGGCTACCCCGAGCCGGCCATAGTCGAGGCTTTGGACATTTTGGCCGCCGCGGAATGGCAGGATGATGCACGCTTTTTGGACAGTTTTTTACGCCAGCGGCTGGAAAAAGGCTATGGACCGTTGCGCTTGCGGCAGGAGTTGCGCGAACGCGGCGTGCGGGCAAGCGATGCGGATATCGCGGAGTTTGCGGCGCGCGAGTTCGGCGGCTGGGCGGAGGCGCTCCGTTTAGTGTATGCGCGTAAATACGATGCCGAAACCCGGCTGCCGCGCGCGGAATGGGCGCGGCGTTGCCGGTATTTGCAGCAGCGCGGGTTTTTAAGTTCGCAAATCAATGGCTTGCGGGCGGAGCTTGGTATTGTCCCGCTTTAGGCGGCGGGTGAATGCGCACGGGTTTAATCTTATGGAAAAATCGAAAAAAAGCATGATGAAAAATATGAGCAGCGCCGAATTGCGGTCGGCTTTTCTGGAGTTCTTTCGCCAACGCGGTCATGCGGTGCGGCCTTCCAGCTCGCTGGTGCCGGGCAATGACCCGACTTTATTGTTCACCAACGCCGGCATGGTGCCGTTCAAGGACGTGTTTCTGGGGCGGGAGAAGTTGGGGTTTAACCGCGCCGCCAGCAGCCAGCGTTGCGTGCGCGCCGGGGGCAAGCATAACGATTTGGAGAACGTGGGTTATACCGCGCGGCATCATAC
>CAIYSZ010000110.1 GCA_903928965.1 uncultured Pseudomonadota bacterium | reverse complement strand
CGTAAAGTGATGTCAATCACTCCACGTGAAGAACTGAGAAGACATTTTACCCACTGGATCTGGCTGGTTTGCTACGGCTGGGCTATCTACTGGGGCGCTTCTTACTTCACCGAGCAAGACGGCACTTGGCACCAAACCATCGTTCGTGATACCGACTTCACTCCAAGTCACATCATCGAATTCTACCTGTCTTACCCAATCTACATCATCACTGGTTCCGCTTCTTTCATGTATGCAAAAACCAGACTGCCAACCTACCAAGAAGGTTTGCATTTGATGCATTTGGTTGCGGTTATCGGTCCTTTCATGATTCTGCCAAACGTTGGTTTGAACGAGTGGGGTCACACCTTCTGGTTTATGGAAGAGTTGTTCGTAGCGCCTTTGCACTACGGCTTCGTATTCTTTGGCTGGGCCGCTCTGGCTGTAATGGGTGTTGTAAACACCGAAGTAATGGCAATTACCAAATTGCTGAAAAAAGACTTGGCCTAATCGCCTGATCTTTTAATAAAAGTAAAAAACTATCTCCTTTTCCGCCCTGCTTTGGTGGGGCGGGATGAGGTGACAAAATAATTAATTAATTCTTTAGGAGGTAAGCTAATGAGCGCATCTCAATCAGCTGTACGTTCTCGTGCGGAAGCGGTACAAGTTTCCCGTACGTTCGACTGGATGATTCTTTTCACTCTATTCACCGCGGTTTTGGGCGGTTATCACATTCACTACATGTTGACCGGTGGTGACTGGGACTTTTGGACCGACTGGAAAGACAGACGTCTATGGGTAACCGTAGCGCCTATCGTTTCCATCACCTTCCCTGCTGCTGTTCAAGCTTGCGTATGGTGGAGATATAGACTGCCACTGGGCGCAACTTTGTCAGTAGTGGCATTGATGATCGGTGAGTGGATCAACAGATATTTCAACTTCTGGGGCTGGACTTATTTCCCAGTTAACATCTGCTTCCCATCCAACTTGATCCCTGGCGCTATCGTTCTGGACGTTGTATTGTTGTTGGGCAACAGCGCAACCTTGACCGCGGTTGTTGGCGGCATGGCTTACGGTTTGTTGTTCTACCCAGGCAACTGGCCAATTATTGCTCCATTGCACGTACCTGTTGAGTACAACGGCATGATGATGACCTTGGCTGACTTGCAAGGTTACCACTATGTACGTACCGGTACTCCTGAGTACATCCGTATGGTAGAGAAAGGCACTTTGAGAACCTTCGGTAAAGACGTAGCTCCAGTATCTGCGTTCTTCTCGGCTTTCGTATCCATTATTATCTACTTCTTGTGGCACTTCTTCGGCAGATGGTTTGCAAAAACCGACTTCATCTCCGATGATGCGACCTAATTTTTGTAGAGTAA
The DNA here is from genome assembly GCA_903928965.1 of uncultured Pseudomonadota bacterium. Taxonomy (GTDB): domain Bacteria; phylum Pseudomonadota; class Gammaproteobacteria; order Methylococcales; family Methylomonadaceae; genus Methylomonas. Next base: position 12,674 of record CAIYSZ010000110.1, on the reverse strand, counting down.
ATCCTTAGAATATGACTGCCGGTGCATACTAGTTGACTAGTATGTGTTGGAGGATCTTAAATAATAATTTCTCTAGTTGATAGAGGAGGAAATATGAAAATAATTAAAGACAAAGTTGCGAAATTGTCCTTTGTCGCAGTGCTGATGGCAATGACCGCGGCTATGTTCTATGCACCTACCGCATCTGCTCACGGTGAGAAATCACAGGCTGCTTTCATGCGTATGCGTACCATTCACTGGTTCGATTTGAACTGGTCGAAGGAAGAAGTGCCCGTTAACGACACCATGACCATCTCCGGCAAATTCCTGGTATTCGCAGGCTGGCCGGAAACTGTTGACAAGCCAGAAATTTCATTCTTAAACATCGGTATCCCAGGCCCAGTATTTATCCGTGCTGGATCTTGGATCGGCGGCCAATTGGTTCCTCGTTCCGTTTCCTTGGAATTGGGCGAAGTTTATGAATTTAAAGTCTTGTTGAAAGCTCGTCGTCCAGGCGACTGGCACGTTCACTCTATGATGAACGTGAAAGGCGGCGGTCCTATCATCGGTCCAGGCAAATGGGTAACCATTACCGGTTCCATGAGCGACTTCGTTAACCCAGTAACCACTTTGACCGGTCAAACTATCGACCTGGAAAAATATGCTCTGGATAACGTTTACTTCTGGCATGCTACCTGGTTTGTTATCGCATTCGCGTGGTTGATCTATTGGATCAAAGGTCCAATCTTCATCCCACGTCACATTGCGGTTAGCAGCGGCAAAGCCGACACCTTGATCAGCCCACTTGATAAAAAAGTTGGTTTGTTGTTCGGTATCGGTACTATCGTTTTGGTTGCTGGCTCCATGGGCGCTACCAACGATAAATACCCTGTGACCACTCCATTGCAAGCTGGTTTGTTGCGTGGTATGAAAACTTACCAAATGCCTGAGCCAACTGTTAGCGTTAAAGTTGACGACGCTACCTACCGTGTGCCAGGTCGTGCGATGCAAATGACCTTGACCTTGACCAACAATGGTGATTCTCCAGTTCGTTTGGGTGAGTTCAACACTGCTGGCGTACGCTTCCTGGACCCAGCGGTTCATGTTGACGAAACCGGTTACCCAGATGACTTGTTGGCTGAAGAAGGTTTGTCTGTTAGCGACAACAGCCCATTGGCTCCAGGTGAAACCCGTACCATCGAAGTTACCGCTTCTGATGCTGCGTGGGAAGTATACCGTTTGGCTGACTTGATCTATGATCCAGACAGCCGTTTCGCAGGTCTGTTGTTCTTCTGGGACGCAAATGGCAACCGTCAATTGGTAACTGTTGACGCTCCATTAATCCCAACTTTCATCTAATGAAAGTATTATTCTAGGCATTTGCCTAGAATAGGAGATTGAGCCCCTGCTACCGAAAGGTAGCAGGGGTTTTTTATTGGTGCGCTAGGCGTCTGTGTTATGTTGCTAGGCAATGGCGCGATAATCATTTTGACGAGTAAACAATGAATAAAAAAATATTTCTAGCCGTCGTAATATTATTAGGAACCGGTTGCGCGGATAAAAAGGAATATGAGCAAGCAGTGATGGAAGAGGTAAAAAAGGATAAGGATTTGGCGGACTATAAAGTGAATCCGGAAATCATGACCGACTGCGTGGTGAGTAAAACCACGGGTAAGATGCCGGGGTTGTTTCCATTCGATCCGCAACGCATGTTGGCTTATCGGTATTATGCAAAGATGCTGAAATTGAATAGCAGCAGCGATCCGAAAAAAACCATGGAAGAATTAAGGCAGGATTTCGGATCGGCGAAGGGTTTGTCCGATGCACATTCCAATTATATTGAAAATTACGTGAATTGCATGGCCGATTTAGTTACCGGCTCGGAAGAAAAGAAGAAGGATTAATTCAAACCGGAGGCTACGCCTCCGGTGATTAGAGAATAAAGATATAAGTTTATAAAGCGGAAATCTTGACGTATTGCGCTTTGAGATTGCTTAAACTAGCGCTCAGTTCGGCCAATTTTTCTTGCTCCTTAGCCAATACTTCCGCCGGAGCTTTGTTCACAAAACCGGGGTTGTTCAATTTGGCTTCGATACGCGGCGCTTCGCTTTCCAGACGTTGAATTTCCTTGGTCAAACGGGTTAGTTCGGCCGTTTTGTCGATTAAACCGGCCATTGGAATCAGGATTTGCAAGTCGCCTACTAAAGCTATGGCCGATTCAGGCGGAGTAGCGTCGTCCGCTAGCCAGTTCAGGGATTCAATACGGGCAAGCTTAATCAAGTAGGGTTGCAGGTCGGTCAAATACTCTCGGTCAATATCGCCGCCGGATTGTAATAACACAGGCAGGCTTTTCCCGGGGTTAATGTTCATTTCACCGCGAATGCGGCGGATGCCAAGTATAAAAGCTTTAAGCCATTCAATTTTAGGCATTGCGGCCGCATCGCCGTGTAAGGCGGCTTCGGTCAGCAGAATTTCAAAGGGTTGCGGATGTTCATTGTCCAGCTTAGGATACGGCTGCAACATGATCGTAGCGGCGGTGACGCCTACCAAAGGGGCTACACGTTGCCATATTTCTTCGGTTATAAATGGAATAAAAGGATGAGCCAAGCGCAACAAGGTTTCCAAAACCGTTAACAAGGTTTTGCGCGCCCCGCGTTGTTGGTCTAAATCATCAGATTGTAGGCTGATTTTAGCCAATTCAAGATACCAATCACAGTATTCGTTCCAGGTGAAATCATAGATTGCTTGCGCCGCAAGATCGAAACGGTAATGTTCAATGGCATCGGTAGTATCGGCAATGACTTGGTTTAGGAGCGAAAGTATCCATAAATCGACCGGGGTATGGGCGCTAGGGGCGCAATCCAGGCCATTGTCTTGCCCTTCAGTATTCATTAATACGAAACGCGAAGCGTTCCATAATTTATTGCAAAAATTACGGTAACCTTCCGTGCGCGCCAAATCAAAGCGGATGTCGCGGCCGGTGGATGCTAGCGAAGCGAAGGTGAAGCGTAAGGCGTCAGTGCCGTAAGATGCTATGCCTTCCGGAAATTGCTTGCGAGTGGCTTGTTCGATTTTTTTGGCGAGATGCGGTTGCATCATGCCGGATAAGCGTTTGGCAACTAAGGATTCGAGATCAATGCCATCAATGATGTCCAAGGGGTCAAGTACATTGCCCTTGGATTTAGACATTTTCTGGCCTTCTGCGTCACGGACCAAACCATGGATGTAAACTTCCCGGAAAGGAACCTGTCCTTGAAATTTTAAACCCATCATAATCATCCGCGCCACCCAAAAAAAGATGATATCGAAACCGGTGACCAGAACGCTGGTCGGATAGTGGCGGGCTAATTCCGGGGTCGGCTCCGGCCAGCCCAGCGTGGAAAACGGCCACAGGGCGGAGGAGAACCAAGTGTCGAGTACATCATCATCTTGTTTTAAAGGGTAATCCTGCGCTAGATTGTGTTTGGCGCGGATATCGGCATCGGAATGGCCGACATAAATGTTGCCAAGCTCGTCGTACCAGGCCGGGATGCGGTGGCCCCACCAAATTTGACGGGATATGCACCAATCCTGAATGTTGCGCATCCACTCAAAATAGGTGTTTTTCCAATTGTCTGGGACAAATTTAATAGATCCATTTTCGACCGCTTCGATGGCCGGTTTAGCCAAGGGTGCGATTTTTACATACCATTGATCAGTGAGAAACGGTTCAATCACCGCGCCGCTGCGGTCGCCGCGCGGGGTCATCAATTTATGTTCCGCGACTTTTTCCAACAAATCAAGGTTGTCAAGATCGGCGACGATTTGCTTACGCGCCGCGTATCGGTCTAAACCAATGTAAGCTTCAGGTATTAATTCAAGGTCGTCTTGATTGGCGCGGATAGCCGCGTCAGGGGTGAATATGTTGATTAATCCGCCATGCGGCAAAGCGGCGATGGCCGTGTGGTGTTTATGTCGGGACCAGACGTCATAATCGTTGAAATCGTGAGCCGGAGTAATTTTAACGCAACCGGTGCCGAATTCAGGGTCTACATATTCATCGGCGATAATAGGAATCAGGCGGTTGGCAAGCGGGAGGCGCACGAATTCGCCAATTAGGTGTTTATAACGCTCGTCACCGGGATGTATAGCGACAGCGGCATCGCCGAGCAGGGTTTCAGGACGCGTGGTGGCGACTAGCAAACTGCCGGAACCGTTAGACAGCGGGTAACGTATATACCACATGTGACCGGCCTCTTCCTCGGACAGCACTTCGAGGTCGGAAACGGCGGTATGGAGTACCGGGTCCCAGTTAACCAGGCGTTTGCCGCGGTAAATGAGCCCTTCTTCGTAGAGTTTGATAAATACTTCGCGCACCGCGAGCGACATGCCTTCATCCATGGTGAAACGTTCCTTGGTCCAATCCAGGGAGGAACCCATGCGGCGTAGTTGGCGGGTGATCATGCCGCCGGATTGTTCTTTCCATTCCCAGATGCGTTCGATAAAGGCGTCGCGGCCGTAATCGTGACGCGATTTGCCCTCGGCATTCACCAGACGCTCAACAACCATTTGGGTGGCGATGCCGGCGTGGTCGGTACCGGCTTGCCATAGCGTGTTACAACCTTGCATGCGGTGAAAGCGGGTCAATGCGTCCATAATGGTGTCTTGGAACGCATGTCCCATGTGCAGGCTGCCGGTGACGTTCGGTGGCGGAATCATGATGCAATAGGAATCACCCGGTCCTTTAGGGGCGAAGTAGCCGCGTTGTTCCCAAATCTGGTACCAGCGTTGTTCGATAGCGTGCGGGGAATAGGTTTTGTCCATTGTCTGCAAGTGCAAGTAAAAAAGCAAAAGTCTTATTTTATCTTAAATGGCGCAAACAAGGTTGCGGATGCCTAGTCCTATGGGAGGGCCGCGGACAGATGAGGGTAGTGTAAAAGCTAAGCGGCGGCGGGGTTGGACAATGAAAAAAGTTAAATATTATTTAAAATAATGAAATAATAAATCAATCATATTCTGATTGTTTATTTAAACAATAAGCATTATTGTATAACCGTGTTTAACTATTGAGGGAAATCATGAAAAACATTTTTATTAATATTTTGACCGGTATTTTATTCGTTTCTGGAATTGCCGGCTTCTTATCCGGTGAATACATTATTTCATCCACCTTGTTTGCGACAGCGACTTTTACCAGCAATTTGCTGCAACGACAATCCTAAATCCTAAACCCTAAAGGACGCACGGAATCCTAAGGAAGCGTTGTCTTTCTGCGTCGCAGGCTTTCTCCTAAAGGAGTAAGCATTTGAAGTTCCATTATTGTCACCACGCCTCGGCGAATCATGGTTCTCCGGGGCGTTTTGTTTTAAAATAAATTTGACCACAAGGCGTCGACTTTTTTGATGATATCCTCCCGCATGGCGATGGGGCGGCCCCATTCGCGTTGTGTTTCGCCGGGCCATTTGTTGGTGGCGTCGAAGCCGACCTTGGAACCGAGGCCGGATACCGGGGAAGCGAAATCAAGATAATCTATCGGGGTGTTTTCCAGGATGGTCAGGTCGCGCGCCGGGTCCATACGGGTGGTGATGGCCCATATTACATCCTGCCAGTTGCGGGCGTCGACATCGTCATCGACGACGATGACAAATTTGGTGTACATAAATTGGCGCAAAAAGGACCACGTTCCAAACATGACGCGTTTGGCGTGGCCGGGGTATTGCTTTTTCATGCTGATGACCGCCATGCGGTAGGAACAGCCTTCGGGCGGTAGGTAAAAGTCGGTGATTTCAGGAAATTGTTTTTGCAAAATTGGTATGAAAACTTCGTTCAGGGCTAGACCAAGGATCGCCGGTTCGTCGGGCGGTCGGCCGGTATAGGTGCTGTGGTAAATCGGCGCTTGACGCTGGGTGATGCGTTCGATGGTGAACACCGGAAAACGGTCAACTTCGTTGTAATAGCCGGTGTGGTCTCCGAAGGGTCCTTCTTCCGCGGTTTCACCTGGATAAATAAAGCCTTCGAGTACAATTTCGGCGCTGGCGGGAACTTGCAGGTCGTGGCTCAAACAGCGGCTGACCTCGGTTTTGCTGCCACGTAGCAAGCCGGCGAATGCGTATTCGGACAATGGATCTGGAACCGGGGTGACGGCCGCCAGAATGGTGGCGGGGTCGGCGCCAAGCGCGACCGCGACCGGGAACGGTTGTCCGGGGTAGCGCTTGCTCCATTCCAGAAAGTCCAGCGCCCCGCCGCGATGCGCCAGCCAGCGCATGATGACTTTATTTTTGGCGATGACTTGCTGCCGGTATATGCCTAGGTTTTGCCGCGGTTTGCCGGGGCCCTTGGTGATGACTAGCGGCCAGGTTATCAACGGGCCGGCGTCTTCGGGCCAACAGGTTTGAATTGGGAATACGCCGAGGTCCACTTCATCGCCGACGCGGACCACTTCCTGACACGGCGGCGAGCCGACCAATTTCGGGGCCATGTTCAGCACTTGCTTGAATAGCGGCAGTTTATCAAAAGCGTCCAGCATGCCTTTGGGCGGTTCCGGTTCTTTGAGATAGGCCAACAGTTCGCCAATGGCACGCAATTCGGAGATGTCTTGCGCGCCCATGCCGAGCGCTACCCGTCTGGTGGTGCCGAACAAATTAGCAAGCACCGGGATGTTGGCGTTTTTTGGATTTTCAAACAAAATGGCCGGGCCGCCTTGCTTTAATACCCGGTCGCAAATTTCGGTGATTTCCAAAACCGGGTCGATCTCTTGTTTTACCCGTTTAAGTTCGCCGAGTTTTTCGAGTTGTTGAATGAAGTCGCGCAGATCACGGTATTTCATGGCGGTTTACAAGACGGATACAATGAGGGCGAACACGAAGGCGAAGATCGTGAGCAAAGTAATTTTGGTTTTTAGCGGCGTTTCGCGCCATAGATCGGCTCTCAGTTGTTTTAAGGCCGCCTGACGGTCCGCGGCGGCCCAAACGTTTTTTAGGCGGCCGCTTAGGCTGCGCCGTTCCAAGAGCTGTTGTTCTTCATAAAGAATTTCGTCAATTTGTGAGTAGAACACTTGGCAAACAGGACATTTGAACGTTTCGCCTTGGCGCGGCTTGCCGCATTGGGGACAGTTTTTCATTTTTCTCCCGATAGTAAGCTGTTAACAATTAGTCTCTATGTGTAGAGTGAGGGGGTGGCATAGTCTTTTTTGTTAGCTGCTTACGCGGCAATACCATTATGTCGCAACAGAGCGTCGATTTCAGGTTCGCGCCCGCGAAAGTTTTTGAATAAGGTCATGGCATCGCTGCTGCCGCCTTGTTCCAGGATATTTTGCATGAACGACAGACCGGTGTCGCGGTCGAACACGCCTTTTTCCTCGAATAAGGAGTACGCGTCACTGGAGAGCACTTCCGCCCATTTGTAACTGTAATAGCCGGCGGCGTAACCGCCGGCGAAGATATGACTGAAGCTGTGCGCGAAGCGGTTAAAGGCGGGTGGTTTGACCACAGCCACTTGTTCGCGGATTTGATTCAGGGTCTGGTAGATGCGGCCGCCGTGTTCAGGGGCATAGTCCAAATGAATTTTGAAGTCGAATAGGCTGAATTCGAGTTGCCGCGCCATTTGCATGCCGGATTGGAAGTTTTTCGCCGCCAGCATTTTGTCGTACAAGGCGTCGGGTAAAGGTTCGCCGGTTTGGAAATGGCCGGAAATCAGCTGCAGGGCCGGTTTTTCCCAGCACCAGTTTTCCATGATTTGGCTGGGCAGTTCCACCGCATCCCATTCGACGCCGTTGATGCCGGCGACGCCGGTGTGGTCGATTTGAGTCAACATATGGTGCAGGCCGTGGCCGAATTCGTGAAACAAGGTTTGCACCTCGTCGTGGGTTAGCAAGGCCGGCTGAGCTCCGGTTGGCGGGGTGAAGTTGCAGACCAGGTAGGCGACCGGGATTTGCACCCCGTCGGCGGTTTTGCGGCGGCAGACGCAATCGTCCATCCAGGCGCCGCCGCGTTTTTTGGCGCGGGCGTACAGGTCCAGATAAAAGCGGCCGCGAGTCGCGCCGTCTCGGTCGTTGATTTGGTAAAACGCCACGTCGGGATGCCAGCTGTCGAAATCGGTGATGGCGTGGATTTGCAGGCCGAACAATTTTTCAACGATGTCGAAGAGGCCGGCAATGACTTTATGGCTGGGAAAATAGGCTTTGACTTCTTCTTGCGACAGTTGGTAAAAATGCTGGCGCATTTTTTCCGCGTAATAGGTCAGGTCCCAGGCCTGTAGGTCGTGTGCGCCGTGGTGTTCGGCTGCGTAGGCTTGCAGTTCGGCGAAGTCGCGCCGCGCTTGACGCCAAGATTTATTGGCTAAATCTTCTAGAAAGCGGATCACTTGCTCCGGGGTTTCCGCCATTTTGGCGGCCAGTGAATATTCGGCATAATTGTTAAAGCCCAACAATTGCGCTTTTTCGTGGCGCAAGGCCAAGATGCGCTCCATGATAGGCGTGTTGTCGTATTGGCCTGCATGCGGGCCTTGGTCCGAGGCGCGGGTGCTGAACGCTTGGTAGAGTTCGTGGCGCAACTCGCGGTTGTCGGCATAAGTCATCACCGCCAGATAGGACGGGAATTGCAGGTTAATCAACCAACCCGCTTGATTCGCGGTCGCGGCGGCTTGGCGGGCTTGCGCCAGGGCAGATTCCGGCAGTCCGGCCAGATCCTCGGCGTGACTGAGGCTTTTGCTCCAGGCGTTGGTGGCGTCCAGTACGTTGTTTTCAAATTCGCTGGCCAGTTGCGACAATTGTTGACTGATTTCTTTGTAGCGGGCCTGTTTTTCAGGGTCCAGGTCCACGCCTGACAAATGGAAGTCGCGCAAGGCGTTGTCTATGATTTTTTGTTGGGCGCGATCCAGCTTTGAAAATTCGGCGCTGTCGCGAATGGTGCGGTAGGCGTCGCACAGCGCGCGGTTTTGTCCGGTTTCGGTGGCGTAGGCGCTGAGTTTGGGTAAGCAAGCTTGGTAGGCGTCGCGCAGGGCGTCGCTGTTAAGCACGGCGTTTAAATGGCCCACCGGCGACCAGGCGCGGTTTAACCGGTCTTCGGCTAACTCTATGGGCGCGACCAGATTATCCCAGTTATATGGGCCGCCGTGACTAAGTTGATGCTCTATAACGCGGCGGGCGTTTTCCAGAAAATGGTCGATGGCCGGTTCAATGTGTTCGGGGCGGATTTTAGAGAATTGCGGTAATAGGGTTTCTTCTAACAGTGGATTGCTCATGGTGGCGGCGTCCGTTTTGGCGTTATTCTGGTTTGCATGGTTATCAGTGCTTGCGGGAGTTTACCATTTTTACGCTAACTTGCCGCGCCGCCGCGTTCCTGGTTGAGCAGGGCGATCACCGCGCGGCTGTCAGGGCGCACGCCGCGCCAAATTTCAAAGGCGGCGGCGGCCTGTTCGACCAGCATGCCGATGCCGTCCAGGCTGAGGCGGGCGGCTTGCGCTTGGCCCCAAGTCACAAATGGGGTGGCTAGTTTGGCGTAGGCCATGTCGTAGCAAGCGCCGCCGGCGGCGAGCAGGCCGGACGGCAGCGGCGGTAGCTTTTGGCCTAGGCTGGCTGAGGTGGCGTTGATAATGAGGTCGAACTGTCGCCCGGTCAAATCCGGGTAGCCACAAGCGGCGATAGCGCCTAGGTCGGCGAATTCGGCGGCGATGGCCGCCGCTTTGTCGACGGTTCGGTTGGCGATTAGCAGCTGGGCGGGTTGATGTTCAAGCAGCGGCGCGATGACGCCGCGGCTGGCGCCGCCGGCTCCTAGCAATAATAGGCGTTGGCCGCCTAGCGCCAGGCCATGATTGACGGTGAGATCGGCGATCAGTCCGAGGCCGTCGGTGTTGTCGCCGCTGAGTCCGTGTTCGGCATCCCGCCATAAGGTGTTGACTGCTTTGGCGCGTTGCGCGCGTGGCGTGAGCCGGTCCGCCAGTCGAAAAGCGAGTTCTTTCAACGGCACGGTGCAGTTAAGGCCTTTGCCGCCGGCGGCGAAAAAGTCAGTGACTGTTTGGTCGAACTCCGCAGGCCCGACTTCTTGCGCCGTGTAGCTGAGGTTTTGTCCGGTTTGCGCGGCGAACAGGGCGTGAATTCGCGGCGATTTGCTGTGGTTTATCGGTTGGCCGAATACGGCGTAGCGGTCTGGAGCGGTCATGGTCGCGGTCTCGGCGTCAGGCTTGGGCTTGGCGCAGCCAGAGGGCGGCATCCTTGGCGTAATAGGTGAGAATGGCGTCGCAGCCGGCGCGTTTGAACGCCAGTAGGGATTCCAACACCACCGCTTGTTCGTTCAACCAGCCGTTTTGCGCGGCGGCCTTGAGCATGGCATACTCACCGCTGACTTGATAGGCGAAGGTCGGCGCGCCAAATTGTTGCTTGGCGCGGTGGATAATGTCCAAGTAGGGCAGGCCGGGTTTGACCATGATGATGTCCGCGCCTTCCTGCAAGTCGAGGGCGATTTCGCGTAACGCTTCGTCGCCGTTGGCCGGGTCCATTTGATAGCTGTATTTGTCGCCGCCAGCCAGATTGGCCGCCGAGCCTACCGCGTCGCGGAACGGGCCGTAAAAGGCGGAGGCGTATTTGGCGGCGTATGCCAGTATGCGGGTGTTTACGTGTCCGTGTTGCTCCAGGGTTTCGCGGATGGCGCCGATGCGGCCGTCCATCATGTCGGAGGGCGCGACGATGTCCGCTCCAGCGGCGGCGTGCGACAGCGCTTGTAGGCGCAGCACGGCGACGGTGGGGTCGTTGGCGACATAGCCGCTCTCGTCGAGCAAGCCGTCCTGGCCGTGGTTGGTGTAGGGGTCCAGCGCGACATCGGTGATGACGCCGAGTTCCGGTAGCGCTTGCTTCAAGCGCCGCAAGCAGCGTTGGACCAAACCGTTGGGGTTATAGGCTTCCTCGGCGGCGGCGGTTTTCAGTTCCGGGTCTATGACCGGAAATAGGGCTATCGCCGGTACGCCAAGCTGGTACAGAGTTTCGGCTTCACGGATTATTAAGTCGATGGACAGCCGGCGCACGCCGGGCATGGACGCGACGGCTTGTTCCCGGTTTTCGCCTTCCAGCACAAACAACGGGCAGATTAAGTCGTTAGCGGTTAGAATATGCTCGCGCATTAATCGGCGGGAAAACCCTTGGGAGCGCATTCTGCGCGGGCGAGTGATGGGGTATGAACTGTGTATTGGGGTTGGCATATGCGTGAGGCTGTGGCTGGTTGACCGTTTATTTTAGCCGATTCGGCGCGAATTGGAACCTTGCCGCCGGCGAATACTCAAACCTGGTATTGGGGCGATGGGCGGATTTTGGTGCGAGCCGGTTTCCGCCGCGGGTTTGGATTTTTTTAAAATAACTTAATATAAAAATAGCTGTAGTATGAAGAAAAAAGGCATTCTAATATTTGTCGCCTGCTTGGCGGGATTGTTGGCGTTGGAAATTAAATTTATTCTGCCGCTGATTTACGAAGTGGCTGCTTCGGATTTGTTTTTGGTGCAAAGCAAGGATAACGCTAGCGCCTTGCCGATTAGCAATGACATGACGGCGTTGGCGTTTTCGCATTGCAATAACTATATCAAAAACGATTTGGGCGAGGAGCCGAGCGTGATTTTCGCCGGCCAGCCGACGCATGTGTGGACATTGGGCAATTATGAGTACATTGTCAACGCCGACGTGGAAATTACCCAGAAAGACCAAGCCAGCGCCATGCACCATTATGTGTGCCGTATTCAATACGCCAATGGGGACGATGTTTCCGGCGCGTTGAATTATGATAATTGGAGCGTGGAAGGCATTTCCGGGTTGACGGCTGAGTAAGCCCGCCGCCGTTTTCGGCGGCCTAGGCCGCCGTGCGGTTTAGAAGCGTTTGGAATTTTTTAGGTTTGCGGAGCTTGCGGGGCTATTCAGCCGCTTGGGCGGCTCAGCGAAGCGCATCACAAACAACACCCAAAAACCAAGCACCCCGCTGGTTGGCTAGCGCTTAGGATGTGCAGCAAGGTGTATGGCGCATCACTAAAAGCTCGAAGCGACATTTAAAAGCCTTTATTTTAGAGGGCTGCGCACGGCTGTTTTAAGCTGGTTCCGATACCGGCGGGCAGGGTACTTTTTCTTTGTTTGGCCTCGGCAATCGCTCCCGGCGTTGCTCTACCGCCTGCATTCATAACGCGTAGGTGTGCCGCACGAAGTGTGGCGCATCACAAACTAGTTACTTTTGCTCTAGCATGGCCCTTAAACGTTCAATTTCAGCTTCGGCATGCCCCAGCTTTTGCTCTGTTTGCCCCAGCTTTTGTTCTGTTTGCCCAAGCGCTTCCCGCGTCTCTATCAATTTTTCCTCCAATCGGCCCACGGTATCCTTTTGCACGCGCAAATATTCTTGCCGCGATTGGTATAGAAAATAATCCCGGTCTTTTTCGGAAAAGGTTTTTAATGTTTGCATGGCCTGTTTCATCACCTGGGTCAGCGCGTAGCGCATAGGATGTGCCGCACGAAGTGTGGCGCATCACAAACTAGCTACTTTTGCTCTAGCAAGGCCCTTAAACGTTCAATTTCAGCTTCGGCATGCCCCAGCTTTTGCTCTGTTTGCCCAAGCGCTTCCCGCGTCTCTATCAATTTTTCCTCCAACCGGCCGACGGTATCCTTTTGCACGCGCAAATATTCTTGCCGCGATTGGTATAGAAAATAATCCCGGTCTTTTTCGGAAAAGGTTTTTAATGTTTGCATGGCCTGT
>CAIYSZ010000109.1 GCA_903928965.1 uncultured Pseudomonadota bacterium | reverse complement strand
TTCAGGATAATTCCGATCCCAAATTACTGCTATTCCAGTTGATTACCTGCCCGGAAGCGGAAACCGATAGCCGCTTGCTGCCATTCAGGAACGGTCATGTTAAACTAAACCTTGAGGATCTTGATCTTATTGAAACGATTTTGATATACAAGTTTCCGCATTTAACCCGCGAGGAGGTTAGAAAAATGGTCGCGATACACGAAGTCGAATTACAGCAAACCCGGTTTTTTCAGGAAATCGCCGAGGAATATCAAGCTAGAGGTAGAGCTGAAGGTAAAGCCGAAGGTAAGGCTGAAGGGAAGGCCGAAGGTAGAGCTGAAGGTGAAGCCACTCTGCTAAAACGGCGGCTATTTAGACGCTTTGGAACATTGCCGGCAGAAATTGAAACTAAAATCGCCAACGCCAGTATCGGCCAGATCGAAACGTGGTTTGATCGGGAATTAGACGCTAAAAGCCTGGATGATGTGTTTGGGAAAATTTGATGCTATTTAACTGGGGGAAGGTTTGCTAGTGTTGTGGCTGTTAATCTTGAATAACGACCTTTTTGGTCTTTCGGAAGATTTACGTCAACGGCAACTGTTATCTCTTTGCAGTTATTCACCACAATACTAAAAGAATGGCGTGGGATGCGCCGCACGAAGTGTGGCGCATCTGTCGCGACTGATGGGCTTCGCTTTCGCTCAGCACTTCTTAATGGCTCTAGGTGGCTATTTATCCAAAAAACTGGAGGAATTTTCTACGGCGTTAACGAAATTTATGATGACTTGATAAAACTTGATCATTCTTTAAGGGCTGAGAAATTTGAATATCTTGAAGAAGTCATTAGGAAAAACGGTAAACTCAGTAGACTAGATTTTGCAGAGGTTTTTCGAGATGATTGATCCATCACCCCCTAATCCCCAAAGCGCGCAGCCATGCGTCCACCTGCCCAAACGCGTCCATTTGCCATTGATCAGGGCTGCGCACGCCCAGCACTTGGGTATCTTCGACAAAGCTGCGTACGCATGTGGGCCCAAAGCCGTCCAGTTTATCGAATTTTTTGTCGATAAACTTGTAGCCTTTTTCACCACTGTCGTGTTCTAGCAAGGGCCTGCAATCTTCCGCCAGCGCTTCCGGACCGCCAGGGTAGTTACGGATGCAGTAGTAGATGTCGTAGGAGTCCTTTTGCTTATAGCGGTTATTTATGGCATGACCTTTCATTGCTAGTAGCGCTGGGATTGAACAAACGGCCACTTCAACCCGATTTGTTCCGCCATTGGGCATGGAACCTTCGATTTCTAGCATTTCGTTAAATTGAATGGCCAAATCTGCGCCATCCGCGCGTTGCACGGCAAAATCACTTATCAGCGGCGGTATGTTCTTGACGATTTCCGCATCCCTAGGCATCAGGAAGTCTACAATCACATCAATTGGTGCGCCGCTCTCAGCTATGTTGATCTGACGTACCAATTGAAAAGGGCGCTTATCCTTGCGCTGCGCATACCCATGGCCCAGTAGCTCTTCAACCAAGTTTGCGTATTCGTCGCCGCTCAGCGCCGAGGCATCCAGTCCGAGATCGACGTCAAGAGTACCAACATGGGACATGTCCTCGTTATTGCCCAACAGCAGCCATGGCACGGCCCCGCCCACAATGACGAACTTACCTTTGAAACTGCCAAGTATTTGTCCGACTTCAATCAGTACGGTTTTTACAGCCGCCGTGGTGCGATCATCATAGTCGCTGGCGGACTGCGGTTCGCTTGGGATCATTTCGGCCATTGCAGCAGTTCTCGTCGCAGATGATCGGCGGCCTCGCGTCCACGCTCTCCGGCGTGCGAGAGGTCAAGATAAGTTTGAACCGGGCTGGTGCAGATCACGTCCGGCACGGGTTCGATGGTATCGCGGAACAATCCTAAGTCTTCGAGCACGGTGATAACCACATTCTCGCCTTTTATCGCGGGGGACAGTTTTAGAGTAGATTGTAGCCGATCAAGGCCTGCCTGATCGGCATAGAAATACTGGGCCCCGACGCGGCCATACGGCGCCTGCCATTGGGCCGCGGAGAAAGACGCAAGCGCTGTTAATGCAGCTTCGTCCGCCGGACCACGCCGCAGTTCGCGCACGGCATGCTCAAAAGCCGCGCCATGTAGCGTGGTGTAATAGCCATGACGTTTACCGGCTGGCGGTTCGTAGGCCTGTCGCCAAGCGTCTAGTAATGCATCCGGGTCGGACAGAAACACTCCGTCGCTGGACAACCGAGCCCACTCCCGTTCCAGCAAGCTGCTGCGCAGGTTACTGATGTGTCCAAGGCTGACTTCGCTCGCCTGGCTTAATTCCGCAACCTTCCAAGCGCGCCTGGGCTCTCGCAGCATCAGCCGAAGCGCTTGCGCCGACTTTGGTTTAAATAATGATCGTAGTGCGCGCCGTTCGGTAATCGGCTTGCTGGCGACCTGGCGCGAAATAAAGAAGGAGCCAAACTCCAGCCGAGCATTGCCTTGAAAGTCTATGAATTCGACCTGGTATTCTCTGCACAAAGCTTGCGCTTCGGCTGATAAGTAGGGTGCGATAAATATTGGGATTACATGGTCGGCTTGGCGTTGGACATAGTCACGCAATAGCAGCAGCGCCGAGCGCACTTGCCGGGGCTGCGCGCTGGGTTTAACCTCGGCGACGAAAGTATGTCGGCGACCAAAAAGATCGACATGGGCGATTAAATCGACTGGGCAATCGCTCTTTTCTTCATTGAGTTGTACCTCTAGGTTTTCGATAGCCGGCACCTCTTGCAAGAGACGGCGAAGCGCTCCAGCGGCTTGTTGCTCGATTTTCATTGTAGATGCGGGTTTCATCATGTGCTGAATATAGCATTTCTAGTGAAATCGTCAAATAGAATTTCACTAGAAAAGCTTATTTCAGCAATTGTTGAAATCTTGATGTTCAGTGAAATATTATAGGGGTCACGGCTTCTAGTTGTGCTTAGAAACGCGGGGTGACAGCAGATCAATTAACCATGTTTAAGGTTCGTCTTCGCAAATTCGTTGCCGACAAACAGCAATGGTTCATCAAACAATTTGGCAAGCGCGTAAACCGCGCTGTCGCTCATGTTCAGTTAGGCTGGGTGGCCTTGTCCTTATACACAACCGGTGCAGCCGTTTCGTATCGGGAGCCGGATTGACAAGTCTCGGCGAGGTTTGGTTGACACTAAAGGAAAGCCGGGCGAGTTTCAAAATCGAGCATGAGGAAAAGCAGGCGGATCGGATACAACGTTTTTTCTTCGGTTATGGAAAAGCGTTGCGGTTCCGTACGAAGCAGGTTAGTTGCGCAGCCTGGGCGCTACGCAGGCTAGGATTAGGGCGGTCGTTGAGGGGCCGGTGCGGTGTTGGATAAAATTATCGGGTTGGTGTGGGATAATCACGGCGCAATTTCAAATAAGTTGTTAAAGCGCTTTCCGGTTTTGTGGGGATTTGGATGTTGCGAATGCCGTGATTGGAATTATTGGGGAAGAGTTTACCGGGTTGTAAGGAGTGGGGCTATTGTTCGGGATATTCCGCATGGCGCGGAAGTTCGTCGCCGTCGCATGACCATTCAGCCCGGGAGTCCCAAAAGATTCTGGCGGTGGCTTTGATGGGTATGTCGCTGTCCAGTGAGCCGGCGGGAATTACCACGCTGTTTATTTCCGGCACGAAGCGAGGGACGTTGCTGCCGCAGTGTGTGCAAAATTGGCGGCCAAAACGGTGGGATGCGGGGAGTTTGTAAAATTTCAGCAATTCTTCTCCGGCGGTAAATGTTATTTCCGCGTTGGTCAGTAGTAGATTGCTGGCGTGCGCCGCGCCGGAGGATTTTCGGCAACGGGAGCAGTGGCAGTGATAAAGGCGTTTGATTTCGCCTTTAACTTGATATTGAACTGAACCGCATAGGCAGCCGCCTAGTAGCGTGACTTGAAACATATGAAATCCTGTGGAGAATAAGATTCTGCCTTGGCTCGGCTTAAGCTTATGCGCTGAAATTTCTAAAAATTTGGTTCGCGGCTGGCATAAGTGAACAACCGAAAGTCCGTTTGCATAACATGGGCAACACCAGTCATTGATTTACAGTGTGTCGATTGCGAGCGAACTGACTGTGAAGCACTTATTCCGCGGCTAAATGTAAAACTAGGCGTATTTTACCGGTAATTCGCCGCTCCTCGCTAGCGTTGGGCTTAAAAAATGGCCATGGCGTCGCCGTAGCTGAAGAAGCGGTAGCGTTGTTCAATGGCGTGTTGGTAGGCTTGCATGATGGGTGCGTGGCCGGCGAAGGCGGAGATGAGCATTAAGAGCGTGGATTCGGGCAGGTGGAAGTTGGTGAGTAGCGCGTCCACGCAGTTGAAGCGGTAGCCGGGGGTGATGAAGAGCCGGGTTTCGCCTTGGGCGGCTTGGATTTCGCCGCCGCCGGCGGCGGATTCCAGGGCGCGCACGGCGGTGGTGCCGACGGCGACCACGCGGCCGCCTTGGGCGCGGGCGCGGCGGATGGCGTCGACCGTGGCTGGCGGTACTTGGTAGTATTCTTGGTGCATGATGTGTTCCGCCAGGTTTTCGGTGCGCACCGGTTGGAAGGTGCCGGCGCCGACGTGCAGGGTGACGTAGGCGCTGGCGACGCCCTTGGCGGCGATGGCTTGCAGCAGGTCTGGATCGAAGTGTAGGCCGGCGGTGGGCGCGGCGACCGCGCCGGCGTGTTTGGCGTAGACGGTTTGGTAGCGTTGTTGGTCGGCGTCGTCGTCGGCGCGTTGAATGTAGGGCGGCAAGGGGATATGGCCGATTTGGTCCAGCAGTTGCAATAGCGGCGGCTGGTCCGGGAAGCGCAGGCGGAACAGGTCTTGTTCCCGTTCGATGACTTGGCAGGTATGGCCGTGTTCGAGGATCAGTTCCGCGCCGGGCTTGGGGGTTTTGCTGGCTTTGATGTGGGCCAGGGCTTGTTGGCCTTCTAGGCGTTCGATGAGGATTTCGACTTTGCCGCCGCTTTGCTTGTGCGCGAACAGGCGGGCCGGGATGACTTTGGTGTCGTTGAACGTCAACAAGTCGTTGGGGTGCAGTAAGTCTATGAATTGACTGAACCGGCTGTCTTGCAGCTTGCCGGTTTGCCTATCCATGATGAGCATGCGGCTGCCGCCGCGCGCGGCTAGCGGTTGCTGGGCGATCAGTTCGGGCGGCAGGTGGTAGTGGAAGTCGCTTTTATTCATGCCGCATGATGTGGTTATCCACATTTTCTGTGGATAAGTCTGTGGATAAAGCCGGGATAACTAGCGTGACTCCGCACGGTTCTTGATGGCGGCTTAGATTGCGCATAATTTGGTCAAAATTAATACATTTAAAATCAATTGGTTATGTAACATATTGAATGTTCGCGCTTGTGTATAAAACGTCTGGCAGGGAGGCTCCGCGCGCCGTAAGGCGGCGCGCGGAGCGATCTGGTTTAGGCCAGCAGGTTTTGCAGCAGGCCGTTCAGTTTGTTGACGAATGCTGCCGGGTCTTCTAGTTGGCCGCCTTCGCTGAGAATGGCTTGGTCGAACAGGATGTGGCTGATGTCGGCGAAGCGGTGGTCGTCTTGTTCGGATTTCAGCGCTTTGACCAAGGCATGCTCGGGGTTGATTTCAAACACCGGTTTGCTGCCGCCGCCCATGAAGTCCATGGCTTGGCCGGCGCTTTTCATGATGCGTTCCATGTTCAGGCTCATGTCGTAGGCGCCGGTGACTAAACAGGCCGGGGAGTCGGTCAAGCGGTGGCTGACGCGGACGTCGCTGACTTTGTCGGCCAGCACGTCTTTGATTTGCTTGACCACGGACTCATAGTCTTGGTTGATTTGCTCTTGTTGTTGTTTTTCTTCCTCGCTTTCAAATTTGTCCAAATCCAGTTCGGCCTTGGCCACGGATTGCAAATGTTTTTCTTGGTAGTCGGTTAGGCTGGATACCAGCCATTCGTCGATGCGGTCGCTGAGCAGCAGCACTTCTATGCCTTTTTTGCGGAAGATTTCCAGGTGCGGGCTGTTTTTGGCGGCGACGTGGCTGTCGGCTGTGACGAAGTAGATTTTGTCTTGGCCTTCCTTCATGCGGCTGATGTAGTCGTCCAGCGAGACGTTTTGGGTTTTTTCGCCGCTGTGGGTGGAGGCGAAACGCAGCAGTTTGGCGATGCGTTCTTTGTTTTTATAGTC
The DNA here is from genome assembly GCA_903928965.1 of uncultured Pseudomonadota bacterium. GTDB lineage: Bacteria > Pseudomonadota > Gammaproteobacteria > Methylococcales > Methylomonadaceae > Methylomonas. Next base: position 4,699 of record CAIYSZ010000109.1, on the reverse strand, counting down.
CTCGACCGGGCCTTCTTTTAGCACGTTGCCGAACATATTCCAGAATTCTTGGTATTTTTCCGGTTCGGATTCGGCTAGGCTTTCCAGCATGCCGAATACTTTTTTGACTGCTCCGGCCTTGATGGCGGCGATTTGCTTGGATTGTTGCAGGATTTCACGCGACACGTTCAGCGGCAGCGAGTCCGCGTCTATGACGCCGCGAATGAAGCGCAGGTAGCGCGGCATCAGTTGTTCCGCGTCGTCGGTGATGAAGACTTTGCGGATATAGAGCTTGACGCCGTGTTTTTGGTCGCGGTCCCATAGGTCGTAGGGCGCGCGGGACGGGACGTATAATAATAGGTTGTATTCGGTGGTTCCCTCCACTTTGCTGTGGATGTGGGTCAGCGGGTCTTGGAAGTCGTGGGCGACGTGTTTGTAGAATTCGTTGTAGGCTTCTTGGCTGATGTCGTCCTTGGATTTGGTCCACAGAGCGGAGGCGGTGTTGACGGTTTCGTCTTCATGCCGCGCCGGGGCGGTTTCGTTGCCTTCGTCGTCGGTTTCGGCCGGGATTTCCTTGCTCATGATGATGGGCAGGGAGATGTGGTCGGAGAATTTTTTGATGATGGAGCGCAAGCGCCAGTCGCTGAGGAATTCTTCTTCCCCTTCTTTTAGGTGCAATACGATTTGAGTGCCGCGTTCGGCTTTGTCCACGGTTTCTAAGGTATATTCGCCCGTGCCTTCCGACTCCCAGCGCACGCCTTGGTTGACGGCGGCTCCGGCGCGGCGGGTGATGAGGGTGACTTTGTCGGCGACGATGAAGGAGGAGTAGAAGCCGACGCCGAATTGGCCGATCAGTTCGCTGTCTTTGGCTTGGTCGCCGGTCAGGCGTTCAAAGAATTGCTTGGTGCCGGATTTGGCGATGGTGCCGATGTGTTCGCGCACTTCGTCGCGGGTCATGCCGATGCCGTTGTCGCTAACGGTGACGGTTTTTTCGGCTTCGTTGAATTCGACGCGGATTTTAAGTTCGCTGTCGCCTTCGTATAAGTTATCATTGCCTAGGGCCTCGAAACGCAGTTTGTCGGCGGCGTCCGAGGCATTTGAGATAAGTTCACGTAGGAAAATTTCCTTATTGCTGTACAGCGAGTGGATCATTAGGTGCAGCAAGTGCTTGACTTCGGTTTGAAATCCTAGGGTTTCTTTGTGTGCTTCTACAGTCATGGGGGTTACTCGATTGGTTACTAAACGGTTGCTACCGGTTATGGGGATTTCGGGCGAGTTTTTCAAGGCGGAAACGGTGGCTTATGTTTGGAGGGCTTATGTTGGAAGTGGTGGTCATACCGGTGTTGGCCGATAATTATATTTATGTGGTGCACGATTCGGACAGCCAATTGACGGCGGCGGTGGACCCGGCGCTGGCGCGGCCGGTGACCGAGTTGTTAGCCGCGCGCGGCTGGGCGTTGGATTTTGTGTTGAATACGCATCATCACGCCGACCATGTGGGCGCGAATTTGGAGTTGCGACAGACCACGGGTTGCCGGATTGTCGGCGCGGCGCACGATGCGGCGCGGATTCCCGGTTTGGATTGGGGCTTGGGCGAAGGCGAGAGCTTGCATTTTGGGTTTTATGATTTTCAGGTGTTGGCTACGCCGGGGCATACTTTGGGGCATGTCGTGTATTATTGCGCCGAGGCTGGCTTGTTGTTCGCCGGGGATACCTTGTTTTCCTTGGGTTGCGGCCGTTTGTTCGAGGGCGACGCGGCGACTATGCTGGGCTCTTTGCAAAAGTTGAAGGCTTTGTCGGCGGAGACCCAGTTATATTGCGCGCACGAGTATACGTTGAATAACGCGCGTTTCGCGCTGTCGGTGGACGGCGGCAACGAGGCGTTGCGGGAACATGCGGCTTGGGCGGCGGAACGCCGTAGCCAGGGCATGAGCACTTTGCCTTCTACCTTGCGGCGGGAGTTGGCGGCCAATCCGTTTTTGCGCACCGATGACCCAGGGTTGCGCCAGGCCTTGGGGTTTGGCGAAACGGCGGACGAGGCGGCGGTGTTCGCTCAGTTGCGGCGCATGAAGGATGAGTTTCATTAAATCGCCGGGTTTTAGACGGGTTTGATTGGGTAATCGCCGGTTGTAGGGTACAATTTAGCGACGCGGCCGCTTAAGCAGCCGGCTGAATAATAACGATTTGGGGTTAGCAAGAGGAATAATTATGAATAAGTACTGGTTTTTGGCGGCGGCGTTGTTGGCGTCCGGCGCGGCTATGGCGGGGACCGATCATTATTTGTTGCAAGACGGTAGCCATGTGCATCATTTGAAGGTGTCCAAGCTGGGCAACGATTTGTATGTCACTACCGACGTCGATTTTGAACCGAACGCCGCCGAGGCCGGAAAACATGCTTGCACTGCTCATGTCACGGGCGAGGCGAAGCAAGTCTCCGCGAACGAGTTGGTATTGAAAAAACATATTGAGGGCGAGGCGCGCGCTTGCACTATTAAAGTGCTTTTGAGTGCAACCGGCGCGAAGATTGAGCAGTCCGAGGATTGCAATTATTTTGCGGCCGGTATTTGCCATTTCGACAGCGACGGTCAGGAATTGCATAAAGTTCAATAAGTCTAACGTTTTTTGTTAAACTGGCGGCCTGGTTTCCCCTAACGGGGGAATCAGGCCGTTTTCGTTTTGCGGGCTGTGCGATTTTATTCTTTTTGATGATTATTTTGAGGTTCAGCGTATGAAAATTTGTTACTACAGTATGGCTTGGTTGCTGTTTTTCGGGTTGATTCAGTCGTCGGCCGCCGTGGCCGCGCCGCGGCAACACAAGGCGGCGGTGGATTGCACTCAATTCAATATCGACGCAAAATCCGCGTCATCATTATCCACAGCTACGCCGCCGGCAAGTTGCAAGGCGGGATCGAGCAACGGCTTGCCGATTCCTGACCCCAATTGTACGCCGGGCGCGGTGAATCCTAGTGTTAAGCTGGACGTTTTGCAAAATCAAAAATTCCGTACCGCTTGCGTGCGCGATCAGGTGACGAGTTTGCAGCAAAAGGCGGTGACCTATAAAACGTATGGCATTCCGCATCCGAAAAATAATAAGGGGCCGAATCAAACTTGCGAGTTGGATCATTTGGTGTCGTTGGAATTGGGCGGAGCGGACAGTTTGGAGAATATTTGGCCGCAATGCGGCCCGGATGGCGCGGCGTTGGAGCAGCGTTATTTCAAGCAGAAGGATTTGGTGGAGAATTATTTGGCGCATCAGGTGAAAGCGGGCGCGATTCCGTTGCAGGACGCGCAAAAGGGGATAGCCAAGGATTGGACGCAGTATTTGCCGGCGGCCAAAGAGTTTTGCAGGAATGAGTTTTGTGATTAGTTAGCCGCCGGATAATCGCGCTCGCGGCGTAAAAGGCTGTTGGCGCTAATCGGCCTTGACGACCGGGGGCGATTGTCCAGAGGTGGGCTTGAAGCGGCGGCCAGCATTGCGCTCAAGCGAATGGTTAAGCGCAGTTCCGCCGCCTGTATTTCCTGGCGCAAATCGCTGAAAGCACGATCAGTAAGTTATTTAAATACAAAAAGTTAGCTTCGAAAACCGCTGGTTTCACGCAGGTGGGTGACTGCTTTTCCAAATATACCACAATATCTCAAGAACTACGGTAGCGATATTAATATCTTAGAGCTTAGAGACATATTTATCCCGTTCGGTCAAACTGGCTATGTTGCTCGTTACCTGGTCATAAAAGATGAAATCCAGATTATCAAAATCTGGAATGACCGAGAAAACCGCTAATTCGCCAAAACCAAAATAACGCCTTGAAAATACTAAGGCGCATTTAATACCGTTAGATTTACTTCAACGCCGGCGACCCTATCGCCTTAATATTCACCATTACCTATGAATAAGCTGATTTGTTCAAGGCCTTCAATGTAAAAAGAGCAGTAATTAGGTGTAGTAGCCGTGTTGTAGTGGAGCGTTTTAAAACGGGCTTTTTGTAAATCAAATAGTTATACGCGTAAGTGTCGAACTCGGGCGGCTTGTTTCATGGGGCGCTCTTTGTCTGCATAATAATGCGATTATAAATGCATTTTCTATCTGTCACCAAAGCCGATCATGGGTAAGCAGGAAAGCTTAAAGCCTAGCGCGCGCATCAGAACTAACAATTTCAAAAATTAATGGTGATTTATTGCTAGGCGCTTCATTTTGCTTTCCAGCCTGTGTAGCGCCCAGTCGCAATGTTCCGCCACCAGTTCCGTGGACGCGTCTTTGATGGCGCTTAGCGCCGCCATGGCTTGCGGCGAAGCAGGGCCGTTGCCGAGCGCCACGGCGATGTTGCGCCGCCAGCGTTGATGGCCGATGCGGCGGATGGCGGAGCCTTCGGTTTTTTGCAAGAATTCCGGCTCGTCCCAGGCGAACAGTTCCAACAACGTGGCAACGTCCAGCCGGTGGCGCGGTTTGAAGTCGGGTAGCGGGCTGAGTTTGGCGAAGCGGTTCCACGGGCAGATCAGTTGGCAGTCGTCGCAGCCGTAGATGCGGTTGCCTATGCCGGGGCGTAGAGGTTCGGGGATTGGGCCGGCCAGCTCTATGGTTAGATAGGAGATGCACAGGCGGGCGTCGACTTGGTAGGGGGCGACGATGGCTTGGGTGGGGCAGATGTCCAGGCAGGCGAGGCAGCTGCCGCAGTGGTTTTCGGCCGGCGTGGACGGCGGCAGCGGCAGGTCGGTGTAGATT
>CAIYSZ010000108.1 GCA_903928965.1 uncultured Pseudomonadota bacterium | reverse complement strand
TTCAAGCCCGCCGACTGCAAGCCCGCTGGCGCAACCCGGAAACCGGCAAGCCGGAACTGGCGCACACCCTCAATGGCTCCGGCCTTGCCGCCGGCCGCACCCTGATCGCCATCCTGGAAAACTACCAAAACCAAGACGGCTCCATCAACGTCCCCGAAGTCCTGCGCCCCTACCTCGGCGGCCTGGAGCGTATCACCGCGGCTTAAGTTAAGCCACCGGCTGGGTTGAGCCAAAGCAAAACCCAGCTCGCGCGGCTTCAAGCTAGCCGCCGCATAATTCCTGAGCTCGTAGGCTGACCGCTTCTATTTTTTGGTCCGGTCCAACCCGCCGGCGGTAAGCCATCTTGGCGAACTTGATCGCGATGAAATCCTTTTCCACGCAATAACCGCCATGCGCATCGCCCGCCTTTTTTTATAAAAACATTATAAAAAACAAGACCGTATGAGCGCTAACCATTACACAGGGTTTGCGCCCTATCACTGGCCGCTTCCACGGTTTTGTCCGGCCGTACCCGCCAGCGATAAGACAATTTAGCAAACTTGCTCACCATAAATATCCGTTCCACCAAAAAGCCGCCTTCCTCATGCGCGAACACCAGCCAACCCTGATCGGTGTGTAAATTTCTATGTTTGTGCTCCAACAACTGCCCTACCGTCTCTTCGGGCGTGCAAGATAGATTCATCACCAACTGCTTAGCGTTGCGGTAACCGCCGTCGGCCACGCCCCGCGCTGGCGTGCAGCCCATGAAACTGACTGCCAGCAAGCCTAATCCCAGCCATAAGCGACGCCCGTTCGCGTCGCTAAATAAGTTTCCAGTCAATTTGCTTAAGTATTTGTTCATATCGCTATCCAATTCCGGTTTAAAAGTTTCCATGCGGCTTGGCCCTGGGCCAGCCAATTAGTTTCGTATCGAAACTTTATCCCATGCACCAACCATCGTCAAATAGTTTCGTCTCGATACTTATTTATCAAACACTTGCGCACCATTATTGTTCATATATGCACCATATTATACAATAATATAAATACCAATTTCTAACAGCAGCTTGAGAACGACACATGCCCAATGATATTGCACCAAAATAACGCATTTATTCTAAATTGGTTCGCAGGCATAGGCCTCTGCTTATTTTCACCCGCCATTCCAGCCGACGCCGGCGGCTGGCTGGACGGCGGCGTCAGCCAAGCCACGGATACACTGGCCGGCGGCAGCCATGCACCCATCACCTTTAATGACCAAATCGCCACGCCGCAGCTTAACCAGCTCAATGTTTACGCCGAGCAGCTACTTGACCAAGACGCCGCGGATTGGGGCTTCGGCGGCCGCTTGGACCTCATGTTCGGCGGCGACAGCCGCTACACCCAAGCTGCCGGCCTTGACGACAAACTGCTTCCCCGGCACGGGCCGGGAATAGAAGACTTGGCTATTCCACAGGCCTATGTCGAAATCAAATCCCCATTTCGGCGCGGCCTTAGCGCCAAACTGGGACATTTCTACACCTTGGCCGGCCAAGAAGCGGTCGCCGCCCCCAATAATTTTTTTTATTCCCACGCCTACGCCATGCAATACGGCGAACCCTTCACCCATACTGGCCTCCTGCTCAGTGATGCCGTCAATGACAACTACACCCTATCCGCCGGCGCGGTCAACGGCTGGGACAATTTCAGTCATGACCTCGCCACGTGGGACTTTCTCGGCAACCTGTCCTGGACCGGCGACAGCGCCGCCAACAGCGTGGCTTGGAGCGTCATCACCGGCGGCGACGGCCGCGCGGACCGCGCCGGCCGCTCACTGTCCAGCCTGGTTGTTTCGCACCGCTTTAGCGGCGGTTTCCGCTACGCGCTGCAGCAAGATTTCGCCGCGCAGCAAGGCGGCAATACCCCGCGGGCGGCCTTTTGGTACGGCGTCAATCAATACTTGTTTTATGAAATCAACCCACGCGCCAGCGCCGGGCTACGCGCGGAATGGTTTAGAGACAACAACGGAACCCGCGTCAACCCCGGCAAACCCGGAGATTATCTGGCGCTCACCGCCGGCCTCAACTACAAGCCCGTGCGCTGGCTAAGCTGCCGTCCGGAACTGCGCTACGACTGGTCGGACGCCGGCCTGCCCTACGCCAGCCAAACCCGACGCCAACAATTTGAACTCGCGGTCGATTTTATCGCCGCCTTTTGAGGAGATACCCGTATGCCCAAGCCTATTTTTTTACTCTGCGCCTTATTGATACCCGCACCGGCGTTGGCCAACGCGCTAAACTCCGCCGACACCGCCTGGATACTTACCTCCGCCGGCTTGGTGCTATTCATGACCCTGCCCGGACTGGCGCTATTCTACGGCGGACTGGTGCGCGGCAAAAACGTGCTGTCCGTCATTACCGCCTGCTTCGCCGTCACCGCCTTGGTTTCCGTGTTATGGGCCGTGGCGGGCTATAGCCTGGCCTTCACAAGCGGGGGCGGACTGCAACCTTTCATCGGCGGCCTGGAACAAGCCCTGTTGCGGCGCATGGACGCCAATCAGCTCACCGGCAACCTGCCGGAATCGGTATTCGCCATGTACCACCTGACCTTCGCCATCTTCGCCCCGGCGCTCATCATCGGCGCATTGGCCGAGCGCGCCAATTTCGCGGCGCTGCTGCTATTCTGCGGACTCTGGGAAATGCTGGTCTACATACCGGTATGCCATTGGCTGTGGGGCGGCGGCTGGCTGGCCGAACTGGGCGTGATGGATTTCGCCGGCGGCATCGTAGTGCATGCCTCCGCCGGCGTGGCCGCCATCGTCGGCGCTGTAGTGCTAGGACCTCGCCGCGGCTTCCCCAAGACCCCGTTCATCCCGCACAACCTAACCATGACCGCCATGGGCGCAGGGGTGCTATGGGTCGGCTGGCACGGCTTCAGCGCCGGTAGCGCCCTGATGGCCAACGGCTCCGCCGGCATGGCCATGCTGGCCACCCATTTATGCGCCTCCTCGGCCAGCTTGACTTGGCTATTACTCGACTGGCTAAAATTCGGCAAGCCCAGCCTGCTCGGCGCGCTAACGGGCATGGTAGCCGGCCTGGGCATGATCGCCGCCGGCGCAGGCTACGTCTCGCCCCCGGCCGCGCTCGGCATCGGCGTCGCCGCCGGCCTGTCCTGTTTTTACTCCATTCGCCTATGCAAATGGCGCTTAGGTATAGACGATGCATTGGATGTATTTCCGGTGCACGGCGTCAGCGGCATTCTCGGTGCGCTGCTCACCGCCGTCTGCGCCGACCCATCCGTAATCGCCGAGCAAGGCATGGGCCGCCAATTGCTGCTGCAATTCCTAGGGGTTGGCGCTTGCGCCGCCTGGAGCGGCCTGATCAGCTATGGCCTGTTTAAATTGCTAGCCAAAATCGTGGGCCTGCGCGTAACCCAGGAAACCGAGATCAACGGCTTGGACATAGCGCAACATGATCAACAAGGCTACAACCTATAACCCCGTGAGCGTTTACCATGCGACCGCTTAACAC
>CAIYSZ010000107.1 GCA_903928965.1 uncultured Pseudomonadota bacterium | reverse complement strand
TCGCTCTCAGTCCATCGCTTAATTCCATGTTCACCCCCTTGTTTGGTCACTAGAGAGTGAAACAGATTAGCGATGGACTTTCAAGTCATAAACTTAGGCAACCTTCTTTCGGGCTTGTTTAGGTTTTGTCGTGTACAGAGGTCCTATTCTCCAGAAATACGTGGTGGCGCATTTAATAACAAGCTATTGTATTTATTTAAATTCAAACAGAGCTTTTTATATGCTTGACGATTTTGTGAGGTTTTTAATTTAATAAGATGTGAAACAGGATACAAATTTATACGCGAAACTGTAAACCGACGACAACGTGATATTTTTAACACCTTTTTTTGAAAAATCCCACCATTTGGTCCGGTGATCATTCCACGCTTTCTTATTAGGATGTAGTCGAGCCCGGCAGGCTTGGCCGGTTCACTCACTAATCTTGGAGCATGGAACATGTGTTATTTTTTATCTGCTTTACTAGCGTTTATCGCTGTTTTCCCGGTCTTCGCCGATGAAGATCCGCATATTAATCCGCAAGCGTTGGAGGAGGTGTTAAAAGGCAATTGGGTTAAGGCCGCGTCGTCATTTTCCGCGCAGGAAATGCAAGCCTCGCCCGTGGCGCGTTTGTTGAGCAGCCATACGCTAATGGCTGTGAATAACGATAACTACGCCCTAGTATTAATGACATCGGTTAACGATTCCGACCTGAAATCCTGGTTGGAGTGGTCGCGCTCGTTGCCGGAAAGCCCTATAGCGCATTTTTTTTTAGGTGACGCGCTTGCTCGATCCGGCCAATATGATGCGGCCATGGCCGCATACGATAAAGCCTTGTCGGCCGATTCTGGTTTTGCGCCAGCGCTGGTTGGCAAGGCTTTGATCTATTCCAGCAGGCAGGATAAGGAAAACGCGCGCCGATCGATCGAACAAGCGGTGCAACTAGCGCCCAAGCAGGTGCTCGCGCATTTAGCCTATGGTCATATCTTGCTGCAATTCCATGCGGCAAAGGGCGCCCAGAATGAATTTGAAACCGCTTTAACCTTAAGTCACGACAGTGCATTGGCGTTTAATGGCCTGGGATGCGCCTATTATGGCCAAGGCCGCTTTGAAGACGCGGAAGAAAAATTCGCCGCGGCCTATAAACAAGTACCCTTGCCATTATTTGTAGGAAATGACAGAGCAGTCGCCGCTACCAATGAGAATTTGCTCCTAGGCCCGGAATTGAAAAATTCTCCGTTGTTTAGAGTCTTGGACTTTCTGGACTATCCGGCTTTGCATGCGCGTACGGAAGAAACCGGCGACTTAATGCATGAGGAATTGAGCGGCAAGTTGCCCGTGACTCTGGACGTGGAGGCACTTTCCACGCTTAATCAAGTATTAACAGATCCCGGTCTGCTGGCCAAGGTACGCTCTAAACAGGCATTACCAGACTCCAATCGCCTGCGGCAAGCCCTGGCTGAGTCTGAGCCGTTGCTTAATCAAGCCTTCGCCAGTTTGACCCCCAAACAGCAAGCGTCCGTGCGGTTACTGAATCGCATTTTGCTGGAAGAGCTCTATCCCAAGCTAATAGCTCATTACGATCAACGCGATCCGGGTTTTCAGTTGTCCATAGCCAATGGTCAGTTTAATTTTGGCAGTCAAATGGATTACAAGCATTCATTGTCAAATAGCCAAATTATTGCCGGTCAAGCGCGAATGGATTATATCTATCGTCCCTTGGCAAATGTATTATCCGCTACCGGGGCGGGTTTGGGCGGGATTTGGGGTGGCGGATTAAGTTTACTCGCCAGCCAATGGAACAATCATCTCGACCAATCCACGCGCACCAATAGTTCAGTTTTGGATTCCAGAAACCACGCTGCTTCACAACTGCAACCTGGCGGGGTGACCGCGGACTTGCGCGAGGCGTTCATCGCCGAAAGCAAGTGGCCGGTGGATTCGGGCATGGCTCAACTATTGGGAAAAGCGGGCGAACCTCTTGCCGGCCGGGAGAATAGCAATGAATAAGCAATTTCGGTTTTCCATGCTGCTACTTTTGGCGTGCCTGATGTCCCTGGCGCCGTCATTGGCAGTGGCCGACAAGGAAATGTTTTGGGCTTATTCCATGCGCGAAGCCGTATCGGCTTGGCGCGGACATCAAACGCCGGCGACGCCCGACTGGGAGCATTTTGTAGGCATAACGCGTTTCGTGGCCGCAGTGCATTTAGGCGATGACGTCATTCTTATTGGTAGACGCGGCGGCGGAGAGGCAGGTGAAGTCAAAGCCAGTCTGGACGATTTTAGCGTGGCCTTAAAAGCCGCGCTAAAGGGTTTGACGCCTAGCGTTAGCATAGACCCAACGCTGGAGACCGAGCGCACCGGTCTATTGGCGGTACATTATGGCGGCGATATTGAGAACACCCAATGGGGATTGGATTTCGCCAACGCCGACATTTACTTGAAGATGTACAGCCTTAACCAAGTGCATCCCTTGCCGAATATCGTACCCTATCGCGACATGCTGGCCGAGGATGAAATGGCCAATCTGCGCGGGCAAGGGGTGAGCGTCGATAATGTGGAATGGGTGGATGCTAAAAGCCTGCGCCAAGCCAAGCCCAATCTGGAAGGGCAGCCAATAGCCAAGGAGTCGGTCTATCAAGAGAAATTTTGGTTCACCCCCAAAAGCCGGCCGCGACTGGCTAAGGATCAAGGCGTCATGTGCATTGCCGAACTGCAATTGGCGGTGCGGCGGCAGTGGCTGGGTGAGCAAGCTGTTCCGCCGGGCTCGGTCGGCGAGCGGTTCGCCAATTCACTCAGCCAGGCCGGCAAAGCCTTGGCTGCCCAACACGCGGCGGTGGCCCGCTTAAAAATCTTGTACGATTTGTATGCTATCGCCATGGATATCGCTAAAGCCGGGCCTAGGGACTATTTGCTTGATATGGCCGAGCATTACCCGATCAAAAAAATCCAAACGCCGCAAAATTATCCAATGACCGTGCAATTTGGCCTGCCGCGCCGCCAAGACGGCGTGGTTCAAGTCATCCGTCTTAGCGGTGGCGTGAGTTTTCCGGCTGAAATTGAATGGCTGAACGGCGGCGACATATCGCCGCTGCGCGATATCGTCGCCAAAACCCGGCCGCGCGCGGATAGCTTGGCCTGGCCCTTGCCCTTGCAAGGCTGGAACATGCCAAACGCCCAGGACTTGGAGTTACCCCACATTAGCGCGCCGCTGCCAAGGCCGCCGGGTTTTGTAACCACCGTGCAATCTTTTACCCTAAGTTCCACGGCCAATACGCTCGCTAATTCAGTGATTAAACCCTCTTTGTTCCAAGCCATGGGCGGTTTTCCCGCGCAAGCCTTTACGCCGGCAGCAATCAATCCATTGCGGTTTGAAGTGCAAACCAATTTAGGCGGCGTTTCCATGGCCATGCCCGACGACGACTTATCCAGCGTTACAGACCATACCGGCGGCTTGCTGTTGCAGCGTAATCAGGCATTGCAACTGCGTCCATGACTGTTTCATCAATTTAACCCGTGGGCGCTAGGTTTTTAGGCATGAGCCTAGAGCCGCGTCCACTCAACCGGGATTATTTTTTATGTCATTTACTATTCTATTTAAAAAAATGGCGGGCGTGGCTTGCATCCTAGGATTAGCCTGCCTAGGCTCCGCCGCCCAAGCCAAACAGATCGCGGTTTCCTTGAACGCGCTGGCGCAAACCGCCAAAAGCAGCCTCGGGCAGGGTAATCCTTTACCGATGGAGGCGCGGAATCTATGCGGAATTGACCAAATGAACGGCTATCTGGTCGACGCTGAACACCAGGATATTGTATTGCTCGGCCGAGCGGCGGAGCAACGCCCGGCCTTGCATTATGATGACTTGGTGCTCATGCTGCGTAGTCAAGCCCTAAATCACCAGTTTCCCTATTGTTCGCTTGATCCCTATCCGCGCAATATTCTAGCGCTGAACAAAGTGTTGGCTCAAACCCCGGATTTAAGCAATGACCACAGCGTGCGCCGCTATGGCGAGCAGCTAAAAAAAACCGTCGGCGGCATGCAGGTGGTGGTGGGCGGCGTGCCTAAACAGTCCAGCATTAGCCATGCCATGATATACAGCGACTATATAATGAAACAACTCTCGTTGGGGCTTAGGTCAGATTCTGAAATGCCATCCATGATGGACAGAACCCGGCTTAATAGCGAGGACAATGAACAGTCTGGCGCGCAGGGGGCTTCATCGTCCGGGAAGCTGGCCCGATTTTGGTTTCATATTGACCAAGGCGACCCTAAATTTATCACCAGCCCAAGCGCCGATATCGTTAACTTGGCCTCGGCAAAAGTGGTGCTGTTAACCGAACGGCAAATGACTACCGCGGACGGCCATTTGGTTGACGCCGGCGACGACGACCCGCAATTACAAACATACGCCGATCTGCACACCGCGCATTTTCAGCAATTGGCGCGGCAATATCCGGAGTACGCCAGTCTGGAAAATCTCTACCGCTTGTTGGCATTAATTCATGCCATGACCGTAAAAAACGCGCTATCGGCGGCTAATCTTGATGTGGAATATTTATTACGGCGTTCGCCGCTGCTGGAGTTGAAGCCCATGCCCGTTGATCTACAAGGATTGGTCAATTATGATTTGTCTAAAACAGAAACCGACACCGGCCGCTCTAAACTACAACGCTTTAGCTTTTCGGTAGCAGCCGGCGGCGTTAGCATGGAAACGCCGCTGAGCCCACGTAATTTTGAATTAGGCGATCCTAAACGTTTATCATTTGAAAAATTGGCTGTCATGCGGCAAAAGCCTAAACCCGCCGCGGTGTGTTGGGTGGTGGATTAAGCGCTAGGTTTGGTCGTTAAAGTATGGGAAGTTGTTTTCAACAAGCTGGAATTAACATTTACCAGCCGCGCGATATTTAAAATATTTGTTAGGGTAATATGATGACGGAAATAAAAAAATGGTTGCAATACGTTAGGCAAGCCGAAGAAAGTTATAGTGCTGGCGACTTTGCCGGGGCTGATAGAATGTATGCACTTGCCATTTCGCTTCTTGAAGCTGAATTAGTAGCCGGCGGAACGGTGCCGAGTGTAAGGGTCGTGGCCCTCCAGCTGGCCTCCAATGCCGGCTATAACCCCTCCAAAACCGGCCGCCACGATAGCGCCGAACAGTATTCCCAACGCGGCCTGGAGTGGGCCGAGGCATTTTTGGCGGCGGGTGAGACTGGGGCTGAGGTAAGGAGATACGCCCTCCAGCTGGCCTCTAATGCCGGCGCTAACGCCTACGAAACCGGCCGCCCCGATAGCGCCGAACAGTATTTCCAACGTGGCTTGGGGTGGGCCGAGGCATTTTTGGCGGCGGGTGAGTTTGCGCCTGAGGTAAGGGAACGAGCACTGAAGCTGGCCCTCAATGCCGGCGCTTTCGCCTACGAAACCGGCCGCCCCGATAGCGCCGAACAGTATTTCCAACGTGGCTTGGGGTGGGCCGAGGCATTTTTGGCGGCGGGTGAG
>CAIYSZ010000106.1 GCA_903928965.1 uncultured Pseudomonadota bacterium | reverse complement strand
GCGCCAGCAGCCTTTAACCGCCAATAGTGCGATACCAATTCGCTCTACCCAGCACTTCCCTAACAGCTTAGGTCAAGACAAACCGCAAAGCAACCAACCACCCAAGGCCTTGGCGGCCGGGTACGGCTGGCGGGAGTGTGGGAGGCATGGATGCCGACCCCAAGCCTACACGGATGTATTCACGGCGTCTCCCGACAGCCGTACCCGGCCGCCAAGGCCGACTTTGCGCCAACAGCCTTAGCAGCCAAAAGTGCGATACCCGGCTTACGCCTAAAGCCTAAACATCATAACCACTAGGATTATTCTTTTGCCAGCGCCAAGTATCCGCCAACATTTCCGGCAAACCCTTTTCCGCGCGCCAACCCAATTTTTCCGCCGCCAAACTCGGATCGGCGTAACAAGCCGCAATATCCCCAGGGCGGCGCGGCGCGATAACATACGGCACCGCTTGCTGATTCACCTCGACAAAAGTGCGCACTAAATCCAACACACTGTAACCGGTTCCGGTACCCAAATTGACAGCCTCGCACAGGCCTGTCTCCGGTTCCTGCCGCAACAAATACTGCAAAGCCTTAATATGACCAACCGCCAAATCCACCACATGGATATAATCGCGCACCCCGGTACCGTCTGGGGTCGGATAATCATCGCCGAACACCGACAAGCGCTGCAACTTGCCAATCGCCACCTGAGCAATATACGGCATCAAATTATTCGGAATCCCGTTCGGGTCCTCGCCGATCAAACCGCTAGCGTGCGCGCCGATAGGATTAAAATAACGCAAGATAGCTATTTTCCAAGGCCGCTCGGCTTTGGCCAAAGCATCCGCCGCGCTGGCGTCGCGCAAAATATCCTCAATGAACAACTTGGTGCGGCCATAGGGATTAGTAGCCCGCAACGGGAAAGACTCCAGAATCGGCACCGCATGCGGATCGCCGTAAACCGTAGCCGACGAACTGAACACAATGTTTTTCACGCCGTGCCGCGCCATGCTTTCCAACAACACCACGGTGCCGGAAATATTATTCCGGTAATAAACCAACGGAATTTGGCAAGACTCGCCCACCGCCTTCAAACCGGCGAAGTGCACCACCGCATCAATGCGATGCTCAGTGAAAATCCGCTCCAACAAGGCGGCATCCTCGATGCCGCCCTCGTAAAAAGTCAAGGACTTGCCGGTAATGCGTTGAATCCGGTTTAAAGATTCCGGTTTACTATTGCTAAAATTGTCAATCACCACCAGCTCGAAACCGTTATCCAATAACTCCACGCAAGTGTGACTACCAATATAACCAGCTCCGCCGGTGACCAAAATCGTGCTGCCCATGATAAACTTCCCCAAAATTAACGTTCAAGAATATCCAAACCGTAATCCTCGCTCACGGCCAGCTCACCGCGGCCTCCTCCGGGTTGGCGATGCAAACCGGCGAAATCGAACAAAGCCCTATCCGCCAACTGCGAAGGCGCGATATTTTGCAAACTGGCGAAAATAGACTCCAAACGTCCAGGGAACTGCTTCTCCCAAGCATTCAGCATGTGTTTCATAGCCTTGCGCTGCAAATTCTCCTGGGAGCCGCACAAATTGCAAGGAATGATGGGAAACCGTTTAAACGCGGCGAAGCGGTTGATATCCTTCTCCCGGCAATAGGCCAGCGGACGGATGATAATGTTCCGCTTATCGTCGCTCAACAACTTAGGCGGCATCGCCTTCAACTTGCCGGCGTAAAACATGTTCAAGAACAATGTCTCAATAATATCGTCCCGATGGTGGCCCAATGCGATCTTGGTCACGCCATGCTCGCAGGCGAAAGTGTATAAACTGCCGCGCCTAAGGCGCGAACACAAACTGCACGTGGTTTTACCTTCCGGAATAATCCGCTTGACGATGCTATAAGTATCATTTTCAATAATATGAAACGGCACCTGAAGCGCCGTCAAATACTCAGGCAGCACATGCTCGGGAAAACCCGGCTGCTTTTGATCCAGATTCACGGCGATAATCTCGAACCCTACCGGCGCGGTCTTTTGCAAATTCAGCAATATATCCAGCATGGTATACGAATCCTTGCCGCCGGACAAACACACCATCACTTTATCGCCGGGTTCTATCATATTGAAATCGGCAATCGCCTCGCCGACGCAACGGCGCAAGCGTTTTTGCAGTTTATTAAACTGCGTGCGAGACTTAAAATCAGTGTCCGTCATCAACGCCGCCAAACCTCGCGGCTAACCGCCGGCATGAACCGCAATGGCAGGATCAAGCGCCGCATCAATCGTTATACCGCTGGAACACTAAAGTCGCGTTGGTGCCGCCAAAGCCGAAACTATTCGACATGACCGTATCCAACCGCACGTCGGGCGTATATTCGCGCACGATAGGCACCCCGGCCGCTTCCGGATCCAACTCAATAATATTCGCCGAAGCGCTCAAGAAATTCCCCTGCAACATCAACAAGGAATAAATGGCTTCATTCACGCCCGCCGCGCCCAAGGCATGGCCGGTCAAGGACTTGGTAGAGCTGACAGGCGGCGCTTGGTCGCCGAACACCTCGCGCAAAGCTTGCAACTCCTTCATATCCCCCACCGGCGTGCTGGTGCCGTGCGCATTCACATAATCGATTTTACCGTCCACGGTCGCCAAAGCCTGCCGCATGCAGCGCACCGCGCCCTCGCCGGAAGGCTGCACCATGTCGTAACCGTCGGAAGTCGCGCCATAACCCGCCAACTCGGCGTAAATTTTTGCGCCGCGCGCCTTGGCGTGCTCCAGTTCCTCTATCACCAACACCCCGCCGCCGCCGGAAATCACAAAGCCGTCGCGGTGCACGTCGTAAGGCCGCGACGCCAATTCCGGCGTGGCGTTATAATTGGACGACAAAGCCCCCATGGCGTCGAACAACACCGACAAACTCCAATGCAATTCCTCGCCGCCGCCGGCGAACACCACATCCTGCTTGTTCAATTGAATCAATTCCAGCGCATGGCCGATGCAATGCGCACTGGTGGCGCAAGCGGAACTGATGGAATAGTTGACGCCCTTAATCTTGAACGGCGTAGCCAAACAAGCGGTATTGGTGCTGGACATGGCGCGGGTCACCATATACGGGCCCACCTTCTTCACGCCTTTGCTGCGCAAAATGTCGGCCGCCTCCACCTGATTTGACGTCGAAGGGCCGCCGGAACCCATCACCAAACCGGTGCGCTCATGCGAAACCTGGGCCGACTCCAATCCGGAATCCTTTATCGCCTGCTCCATGGCGATATAGTTATAGGCCGCGCCCTCGCCCATGAAGCGGCGAATCTTGCGGTCGATCAACTCGTCGGGTTTAACATTGATCGCCCCGTGCACCTGGCTTCTGAAACCCAACTCTGCATAGGACTCCGCAAACACGATACCGGAACGGCCCAGTCGCAACGATTCCGACACTTCATCGGCGTTCGCGCCTATGCTGGAGACAATTCCCAATCCCGTTACCACCGCTCGTCTCATCGCCGTTCCTTAAAAATCTTTGGTTGAGGTAAACAAACCGACGCGTAAATCGGTTGCTTCGTAAATTTTTCGGCCATCCACTTCCATGGTCGCATCGGCGATGCCCATCACCAACTTGCGCAAGATCACCCGTTTTAAATCAATTTTATAAGTCACTTTTTTGGCGCTGGGCAACACCTGGCCGGTAAATTTCACTTCGCCGCAACCTAGCGCCCGCCCTTTGCCCGGCTCGCCCAGCCAGCACAAATAAAACCCGATCAACTGCCACATCGCATCCAAGCCCAAACAACCCGGCATGACCGGATCACCCTGAAAATGACAGGCGAAAAACCACAAATCCGGGCGGATATCAAGCTCAGCAATAATTTCACCTTTACCGTATTGACCGCCCTGATCCGAAATATGCACAATGCGATCCATCATTAACATATTCGGCAACGGCAATTGCGCGTTAGCGGGGCCGTATAATTCGCCGCGACCGGACATCAACAATTCTTCGCGCGTGAAACTATGCTGTTTCTCCATTAAATGTTTACCTGAAAAGTGATACAAAAAACAGCGGATATTATCCAATAGTCAAACTAAAAAATCAGCTGGAATTTCAGAAAGCCGGCCTTTATACCATATAACAAAACTGTAATCAAATAAGCTTGCGTATTCGCCGCCAGCCGGCGAACTAAAGCAGAGCCTAACCACTATCAAACACTTACAGGGCAAGATAGCTATCTTTTAGCTTCATGTAGTGTGCGGCGGAATAACGTAAAAACGCCAACTCTTTTTCGGTCAACGGCCGGGCTGGTTTCGCCGGCGCGCCGACATATAAAAAACCGCCAGGCAAAAGCCTACCCGGCGGCGTCAACGCCCCCGCGCCCAGCATCACGTAATCTTCCAATACCGCGCCATCCAGTACAATCGCGCCGATGCCGAGCAAACAATAATCGCCGATAACGCAACCGTGCGCCACCGCGCGGTGACCGATGGTCGCCCCCACGCCGATACTCAATGGGCTGGCCGCCGCGAATTCACTGGCGTGCGAAACGTGCAACACCGCCCCGTCTTGCACATTGGAGCCCGCGCCGACGCTAATGTCAGCCACATCTCCACGCACCACCGCGCCGGGCCATACCGACACGTCATCGCCAAGGGCCACGCGTCCGATCACCGTCGCCGCCGCATCCACATACACTCTCTCGCCCAATCGCGGCAAAACGCCCGCGTAATGTCGAATACCCACCCCAGCTCCCCGGCCGTCTAGCCAAAATCAAATATCATTCAACAACGCCAATTCCCCTGGATGCGGCGTCATATAATAAGACCTCTCAATGAACGGATCGGGTTGCCGCCGAAAATGATGCCGCAGCAAGGTAATCGGCACAATCAACGGCGTCAACCCCAGGCGGTAATTCTCGATTGCCTCGCATAATTCCTGCTTATCGCCGGCGTCCAATTTGGTTTTCAAATAACCCTGAATATGCTGCAAAACATTCACATGATTTTTACGGGTAGCGAGCCTTTTCAAGCACGTCATCAACCTGCAAAAATACCGGTCCGCAACCTCCTCCAAATTTTCCGTGTCCGCAGACGCCGCCAACCGCCCCAACTCGCGGGTCGCGGACTGGTTATGGCTCATCGCGATCAGCTTATGCCGGCTATGAAAAGTCATCAAACCGTTGACCGACAATCCCTCCGCCCGCAGATCGCGCCAACGCGCATAGACGTACACCCGACTCACGAAATTCTCGCGCAGCCCCGGATCGCCCAAACGCCCCTCTTCCTCCAACGGCAATTCCGGAAACGCCTGCTGCAAATACTCGGCGAACACCCCTACTCCATTGCGCGTCGCGGCTTCGCCTTGATACACGCGCACCCGCTCCATGCCGCAACTCGGTGAATCCTTTTTCAAAATATAACCGCACACCCCCCGCAGCCAATCGGCTTGCAGTTCGGAAGTACGCCGCAAATTATCGGTCGCGTCCAGTGTGGCGTCCTTCACGCCGACCGCCCGCGTCTCACCCGCCACGCGCCGCAGCTGGATCGCCGGCCGCGGCACGCCCATGCCGCTGGCCGCCTCCGGACAAAACGGCCGCAAACTAAAGAATTTGCCTAATGTTTTTTCGATATAACTGTGGTATTTATGCCCGCCGTCATAACGCACCTCGTGCCCCAATAAACAGCTGCTAACGCCTATAGCAATATTCTGCATCGCTCCAATCCCGCCAGAAACCGACCGGCCGTTTATTAACCGCGACAATCCGCCACGCGACAATATGCCACATTTTCAACCTTCAACAAAAAGGTTACCATAATTTCAACTTTTAAAAGGTTACAGCTTAAAAGTTGCGTTATATTTCTTCCTTTCTCCGACGGCTGGCGCGTACCGCCCCAGCCGTTTTTTTTGCTCTCCATCCGGCTTTCCCTTTAGTAATCCTAATAGAATCGAACCAGCTTCACCGCATGTTCATCCGCCGCCACCACTTCCAATCTGCGCCCGCGGATCTGCATGTGACGCCCCGGTTTAGGAATCGCCTCCAACTGCTCCACGATCAAACCGTTCAACGTTTTCGGCCCCAAGGTCGGTAAATCCCACCCCATGATCCGGTTCAATTCGCGTAATGAAATACTAGCGTTCACCAAATAGGCGCCGTCAGCTTGCCGCAGCACGTCCTCGTCCTCCGTCACCAACTCGCCAATCACCGCTTGCAGCAAATCCTCCAAGGTCAACAAGCCCAACACGTCGCCGTACTCGTCCACCACCAGGCCGATACGCAAATGCTCAGCCTTAAACAATTGAATCTGACGCTGCATGGAAGTGCCGGCCGGAATAAAAAACGGCTTAATCAATTGCTCGCTGATGCGCGCCTTACTGAAATTCGGCTGGCTCAGCATCGACAACAAACGGCGTAAATGCGCAAACCCCTGCACTCGGTCTATGGTCTTGTGGTAGACCGGCAATCGGGTATGCGGGCTGGCTTGAATCGTTTCGATTATGTTAGGCAAGGGATCGTCCAAATTAATGCCGACAATCTCATTCCGTGGAGTCATCAAATCCTCAACGCTAGCCGTCTCCAAATCCAATAAACTTGACAACAAATTCCGCTGCCGCAAAGACAAGGCCACGCCGTCGGCCATCTCCAACGGTAAATCCCTATTGGCCGCCACCCAGGCCCCGTCCGCCCCCCTCCGTCCGCATACGCGGCGCAACACCGCATTCGCCGCCGCCAACAGCGGCGCGAACAACCAAGCAGCGCAATAGGCCAAACCTTCCGACCTAGGCCCGATCAAGGTTCTCGGCCACCATTCCGCCAATAATGCCAATCCGGCCGCCAAAACCAACTCGGCCGCCAGCACTGTCTTATCGCCGCCATAACGCATCGCCAACACAGCGGTCAAACCGCCCGCCGCGCTGTACCCCGCCGCCTTAAACAAGCCCAACAAAGCCAGCAACCGGCCGGATTGCTTGATCACAAGCTCAGCTTTCGGCGCGCCGGGACGTTTTTTTCTCAACCACTCGCGCAGCCGACGCCGATCCAAGGCCAGCAACGCCTGCGCCGCCGCCGCCATAAAAACGCCCACCGCCAGCAGCGCCGCCAAGCCTAACGCCCAAACATCAACCGGTAACTCGTTCACAATAACTCATTCACATTGGTAGTCATATCGTCGCGGATACTTTATATTTCACCGCGGGAGACGGTTTGTCAAGCGGCGGCGGCCCGCGCAAGCCTTTCGCCGAATTTTCCGCGCATACCGGCGTGCCTACGCCACACTTCCGCGCACCGACAAGACACCGGAGACCGACCATGACCGCAATCGCCAGCAGCTTCCACGCCTATCTTCGCCGGCTCAGATGGATTAAACGTTGGGGGCTCAAACGCAACGCCCATGAAGAAAACGTCATGGAGCACAGCTGGGAGGTCGCCGTCATCGCCCATACTTTGGCCCTGATCAAAAACCGCTACTTTGACGGTACGCTCGACGCCAACGCCATCGCCGCCGCCGCCCTTTACCACGATGTCACCGAAGTGATAACCGGTGATCTGCCGACGCCGGTCAAATACCATTCGCCGGAAATCCTGGACGCCTATAAGCGCCTGGAAAGCCAAGCCGAGCACGCCTTGTTGAAATTGCTGCCCGACGCGCTGCAAGCCGATTTTGAGCCCTTGATCAGCCACGAGCGGCTGCCGGAAGCGCACCGCCATATCATTAAAGCCGCCGATAAAATTTCCGCCTACCTCAAATGCCAAGCCGAACTGAAAGCCGGCAACCAGGAATTTGAGCTCGCCGCGCGACAAATCGCCGACGATTTAACCCGTCTTTCGCAACCGGAAGTGGTATTCTTCATGCAAGCGTTCGCCCCCAGTTGCGGCCTTACCCTGGACGGCTTGATGCAAATTAGCTAACTGAGCGGGAATGTTTTCCCGCACCGCTTGTCATACCCATTCCACAAACAAATAAAGGGAATAACCATGTCCGACACCGCCGCTGAATTGCTCCAATTGCACCGTTATTGGCAAGCCTGCAATTACCTAGCCGCCGGCATGATCTATCTGCAAGACAACCCGCTCCTGCGCGAACCCTTGCAACCGGCGCACATCAAACAACGGCTGCTGGGACACTGGGGCTCCAGCCCCGGCCTCAGCTTTATCTACGTACATTTAAACCGGCTGATCAAACGCCACGACCTGAACGCCATTTTTCTGGCCGGCCCCGGCCACGGCGCGCCCGGCGTGTTGGGCCCGGTCTATTTGGAAGGCGCGTATAGTGAAATCTACCCGCACAAAAGCGAAGACATCGACGGCCTACGCCTATTTTTCAAGGAATTTTCTTTCCCAGGCGGCATCGGCAGCCATTGCACGCCGGAAACCCCAGGTTCAATCCATGAAGGCGGCGAACTCGGCTATTGCCTATCCCACGCTTTCGGCGCCGCCTACGACAATCCTGACTTGTTGGTAGCGGCCGTGGTCGGCGACGGCGAAGCGGAAACCGCCGCCCTGGCCGCCTCCTGGCATAGCAACAAATTTCTGAATCCGTCCCGCGACGGCGCGGTGCTGCCGATTTTGCATCTAAACGGATACAAGATCAACAACCCCACGGTACTGTCCCGCATCAGCGAGGAAGAATTGCTCAACCTGTTCAGAGGCTACGGCTGGACGCCGCGAATTGTCGCCGGCGACGAGCCGCGCGCCGTGCATCAGATCATGGCCGAAGCCCTGGAGGAGGCGGTGCTGCAAATCCGCGCCATCCAGCAACAAGCGCGGGCCGGCGGCCCAGCCGAACGCCCGCGCTGGCCGATGCTGATCTTGCGCACCCCCAAGGGTTGGACCGGCCCCAAACTAGTCGACGGCCGCCACGTGGAAAATTTTTGGCGCGCGCATCAAGTGCCGCTAGCCAACGTCCGCGAAAATCCGGCGCACCTGGCGCAATTGGAAGCCTGGCTACGCAGCTATGAACCGGAAAAGCTGTTCGATGCCAACGGCAGCCTGCTGCCGGAACTCAAGGCGCTTGCCCCGCAAGGCCAGCGCCGCATGAGCGCCAACCCGCACGCCAACGGCGGCCGCTTGCGCAAGGCCTTGAACCTGCGAGATTTTCGCGACTACCAAACCCCGGTGACGCAACCCGGCGTCGAAAGCGCTGAAAACACCCGTCCGCTAGGCCGATTCCTGCGCGACATCCTGCTGGACAATCCCGGCAACTTCCGCGTGTTCGGACCGGACGAAACCAGTTCCAATAAACTTGACGACGTATACCAAGCCAGTAAAAAAACCTGGCTGGCCGACATCCTGCCTGAAGACGCCGACGGGGGCGAGCTGGCCGCCGACGGCCGGGTCATGGAAATCCTGTCCGAACATACGCTGGAAGGCTGGCTGGAAGGCTATTTACTCACCGGCCGGCACGGTTTCTTCTCCAGCTACGAAGCCTTCGTGCATGTGATTGATTCCATGTTCAACCAACACGCAAAATGGCTGGCCACCAGCCGGCACATCCCGTGGCGCGCGCCGGTATCGTCCCTGAACCTGCTGATTACCTCCACCGTATGGCGGCAAGACCACAACGGCTTCACCCATCAAGACCCCGGCTTTTTGGATCTGGTGGTCAATAAAAGCCCCGAGGTCACCCGCATCTACCTGCCGCCGGACGTCAACTGCCTGTTATCGGTGGCCGACCACTGTCTGCGTAGCGTAAATTACATCAACGTCATCGTCTGCGACAAACAAAAACATTTGCAATACATGGACATGGACGCCGCCGTCAAACACTGCGCCAAAGGGCTGGGCATCTGGGAATGGGCCAGCAATGACGCCGGCTTTGAGCCTGATCTGGTCATGGTCGGCATCGGCGACGTTCCGACCAAGGAAGCGCTGGCGGCCACCGCCATTTTGCGCGCCCACTTTCCGGAGCTGAAAATCCGTTTCATCAACGTCGTGGACCTATACAAACTCAGCCCCAGCACCGAACACCCGCACGGTCTCAGCGACAAAGACTTCGACAGCCTGTTCACCCTGGACAAACCGGTCATGCTCAACTTCCACGGTTACCCCTGGCTCATCCACCGCCTAGCCTACCGCCGCCGCAACCACCCTAACATCCATGTCCGCGGCTACAAGGAAAAAGGCAGCATCAACACCCCGCTGGAACTGGCGATACAAAATGAAATCGACCGCTACAGCCTGGTGATAGACGCCATAGACCGCATCCCATCGCTGCAAGTCGCCGGCGCGCACGTCAAACAAAAAATGCGCGACCGGCAACTAGAATGCCGTGAATACGCCTACCGGCATGGCGTGGACGAACCGGAAACCGACGGCTGGACCTGGGGGCAACCGGCCGGCTAAGCCTAAGACCATGAGTGAGCCAAGGCCGTCGCCCACTGCCGGCCTTGGCTTGGCTCGTAGCATGCCGATACCCCGTTGAGCGCATTTCAATGCAATTTCAGCCAAAATGCCTCTGTCCAAATCCTCTTTCTGCCATTATAATAATAAACTGGGATTTTTTGGCGGCTTCTGCTTAGCTAGGCATTTGATGGCACAAACCTTGGAACGGAATCCAGCGCCGCCGCAAGCCATTCTTAAAGGTAACCATGAGCAACAATTCCTACAAACCTTGTGACTTGGTGATCTATGGCGCTTTAGGCGACCTCACCAAACGTAAGCTGTTAATTTCTCTTTACCGCTTGGAAAAACACAATTTACTGGAGCCGGAAACCCGGATTCTAGGCATAGACCGCGCTGAAATCAACGCGGCCGATTACGTGGCGGTAGCTCGGCAAAGCCTGGAGGCGTTTCTCAACGGCCCCATCGACGAAGAGATGTGGAGTAAATTCTCCCGCCGCTTGAACTACCTGAAACTGGATTTGACCCAGCTTGAGGATTACAAACTCATCGCCGAAGCCGTGGATCAAGACGCCCGCGTCATGGTCAACTATTTGGCGGTGGCCCCGTTTTTGTTCAAGAGCATTTGTCAAGGCTTGCATCGCAGCGGCGCGGTCAATGCCGAGACGCGTATCGTCATGGAAAAGCCGATCGGACACGATCTTAAATCCTCGCAAGAAATCAATGACGTGGTCAGCTCGGTATTCCTAGAACGGCAAATCTACCGCATCGACCATTATCTAGGCAAGGAAACCGTGCTGAATCTGTTGGCCTTGCGTTTCGCCAACTCCATTTTCACCACCAACTGGGACCACAACACCATCGACCACATTCAAATCACCGTGGGCGAGGATATCGGCATTGAAGGCCGCTGGGAATATTTCGACAAAACCGGCCAATTACGCGACATGCTGCAAAATCATTTGCTGCAAATTCTAACCTTCGTCGCCATGGAGCCGCCGGTGGACTTGTCCGCCGAAAGCGTGCACAACGAAAAAATCAAGGTCTTGAAAGCCTTGCGGCCGATCACCGCGCGCAACGCCGAGGAAAAAACGGTGCGCGGCCAATATTCACGCGGCTATGTCAACGGCAAGGAAGTGCCGGGCTATCTTGAGGAAGAAGGGGCCAACCCGGAAAGCGTCACCGAAACCTTTGTCGCGGTGCGGGTAGACATAGACAACTGGCGCTGGGCCGGCGTGCCGTTTTACTTGCGCACCGGCAAACGCACCCCGAACAAGCGCACGGAAATCGTGGTCAACTTCAAGCAATTGCCGCACAACATTTTCCATGACAGCTTCCGCAACTTGCCGGCCAATAAGCTGGTGATTCACCTGCAGCCCAATGAAGGCGTGGAAATCACCATTTTGAATAAAATTCCCGGCATCGACGGCAACATCAAACTGCAAAACAGCAAACTGGATTTAAGCTTCTCCGAGGCCTTCAAAAAATCCCGGATTTTCGGCGGCTATGAAAAATTGATCTTGGAAGCGCTACGAGGCAACCCCACATTATTCTTGAGCCGCGAAGAAATTGAACAAGCCTGGACCTGGGTGGATTCAATAGTCTCCGCCTGGTCGCACAACCACTCCGCGCCCAAACCTTATCCGGCGGGCAGCTGGGGGCCTTTGGCCTCGGTCGCCCTGCTGGCTAGGGACGGACGCGGCTGGGAAGAATAACCATTGTCAAGTTTTTGAGAATCAGCCATGCTTAGAGAATTTCACTTTGAACAACGTAGCCACTTGTTGACCGCGCTGACCGCCGAATGCCAGGATATTCTGGCCGAATCGCTCAGTAAACACGGCGCCGCCACGCTGCTGGTATCCGGCGGCCAATCAGACTTTGATGATTTCGCTGGACACGCTCTGGCTGTGTGGGGTGTTGGGCAACAAGCAGCGCGGGAACGGGGTTTACCAGTGGCAGCAACGATTGCTCAGGCTGGGCCGAAAGATCGTGGACATCGAAAAGCGGGCAAGGGTTTCGGCGGCAAGGCGGGGCAAGGGGGATGAAGTGAGGGAGGCGGCTGGG
>CAIYSZ010000105.1 GCA_903928965.1 uncultured Pseudomonadota bacterium | reverse complement strand
TAAATCATGGCTGAATTAGAATCGCAAGGCGGATTGCAAGGCGCAACCCAAGTCATTGAAAAAGATGATTTCTTTAGTTTAATTAATAAAGAGTTCAAGCCTAGGACCGAAGAGGCCGCCAGTGCGGTTAACACGGCCGTCACGGCTTTGGCTGAATACGCATTGCGGGATGTATCGCTGGTCTCGGATGACGCCATCAAAAGTATTCAGTCCATTATTGCCAACTTGGATAAAAAAATAACCGAGCAATTAAATCTGGTTCTGCATCACCCTGACTTTCAAAAACTGGAAGGCGCTTGGCGTGGTTTGCATTATTTGGTGAACAACACTGAAACGGATGAACAGCTTAAAATCCGGGTATTAAATATTTCTAAAAATGAATTGGGCAAAACCTTAAAGAAATTTAAAGGTACGGCGTGGGACCAAAGCCCTTTATTCAAGAAAATCTACGAAGAAGAATTCGGCACCTTTGGCGGCGAACCGTTTGGCTGTTTGGTGGGCGATTATCATTTTGACCATAGCCCGCCCGACGTTGAGCTGCTCAGCGAAATATCTAAAATCAGCGCCGCCTCGCATACGCCGTTTATTTCAGGCGTAGCGCCAACGGTGTTGCAAATGGACAGCTGGTCCGAATTGGCCAACCCGCGTGATTTAACCAAAATTTTCCAAACCCCTGAATACGCTGCTTGGAAATCCTTACGCGAATCCGACGATGCCCGCTATATTGGCTTGGCCATGCCGCGTTTCTTGAGCCGTTTGCCCTATGGCGCTAAAACGGACCCTGTAGAGGCTTTTGATTTCGAGGAAGATACCTCGGGAGCGAATGGCAGCAACTATACTTGGTCGAATGCGGCTTATGCCATGGCGGTTAATATTAACCGTTCTTTCAAAATGTACGGCTGGTGTTCGCGCATTCGCGGCATTGAATCAGGCGGCGCGGTGGAAAATCTGCCGGTGCATAGCTTCCCGACCGATGACGGCGGCGTGGACATGCAATGCCCAACGGAAATCGCCATTACCGACCGCCGCGAGGCCGAGTTGGCGAAGAGCGGTTTTATGCCGCTGATACACAAGAAAAATACCGATTTTGCGGCGTTTATTGGCGCTCAATCCCTGCAACAACCGGCGGTATACCAAGACCCCGATGCAACGGCTAATGCCAATTTGGCGGCTAGATTGCCTTATTTGTTCGCCACTTGCCGGTTCGCCCATTATTTGAAATGCATGGTGCGCGATAAGGTCGGTTCGTTTAAAGAAAAAGATGATATGCAGCGGTGGCTCAACAATTGGATTATGCAATATGTTGACGGCAATCCGGCTACTTCCAGTGAAACGACCAAGGCGATGAAACCTTTGGCCGCCGCGGAGGTGGTGGTGGAAGAGGTGGAGGGAAATCCCGGCTATTACCGTTCGCAGTTTTTCCTGCGGCCGCATTACCAGTTAGAGGGTTTGACGGTATCCTTGCGTTTGGTTTCTAAACTGCCGTCCGCGAAAAGTGGTTAGTAAAATAATTTAATTGAACAAGGTAGTATTGTTAAGACTCAATGTGTTGAAAATTGTTTTGACCGGACTATCTTGTACTTAAGTTTACCGATTCAAGGAGAAGAACAACGAACATGGATGTTTATAAGCAATAATTGTTAATGATACGTAATTAACACGCATGATTGAATGGTTCGGGTTCAGTTTTGTTAGTCATTGATTTAACCGGACAAAATTGTTTAAATAACTAAATTAAGGAGTAAGAGCATGGCTGTTGATATTTTCATAAAAATTGAAGGACCGGCGATTAAAGGCGAATCCCTGGATCATAAACATAAAGATGAGATTGACGTATTGGCTTGGAGCTGGGGTTTGTCCAATTCCGGCAACGCCCAGGTGGGCGGCGGCGCGGGCGCCGGTAAAGTGAATGTACAGGATTTATCTATTACTAAATATGTTGATAAGGCTTCTCCGGAACTCTTTTTGTCTACCGCGAATGGTCAGCATCACGAAACGGTTTCGTTGGTAGTTAGAAAAGCCGGCACCAACCCGGTTGAATATATCAAAATTACCCTGACTGAAGTGCTGATCACTTCACTCAGCACCGGCGGTTCCGGCGGCGAAGACCGTTTGACCGAAAACGTCACCTTCAATTTTGCTAAAGTCAAATACGAATACACCCCGCAGAAAAAAGATGGCTCCGCTGAAGCGGCGGTCACTCAAGGTTGGGACATTGCTGGCAACGTTAAACTTTAATCAGCTTAATGTCTTGGCTTTAATTAGATACGCCTGCGGTGCGCGGGCGTATTTTTTGTGGTTTGCCATACGGCAAACCATTATTACAGGAGTTTTGCGATGTCATCGCCAGCCGAAATCAGTTTACAGCAAGGCAATTTGACGGAAGCCTTGGCAAAACTGCAAGACCAAATCAAAAAGGACCCGTCTAATCCAAAGCTGCGGGTGTTCATGTTTCAATTGTTGTCGGTTACCGGGCAATGGCAACGGGCGCTGACGCAACTTAATGTCTGCGGCGAGTTGGATGCTTCTACCTTGTTGATGGTGCAGACGTATCGGACCGCTTTGCAATGTGAAGTGTTGCGGGCGGATATTTTTGCCGGTAAACGTTCACCGCTCATTTTTGGCGATCCGCGGCAATGGGTGGCTTTGCTTATTGAAGCCTTGCGGCTGGAGGCAGGGCAACATTTTGCCGAGGCGGCGGCATTAAGAAGCCAAGCGTTGGAATTGGCGCCTACTAGCCCCGGCACTGTCAACGGCGCGCCATTTGCTTGGCTTGCCGATGCGGATAGCCGCTTGGGGCCGGTTATTGAAGCCGTTATCAAGGGTAATTACTACTGGATTCCGGTTCAGCAAATCAGCTCGATTGTGATTGAAAAACCGACTGATTTGCGCGATAGAGTATGGCTGCCCGCCATTTTCACCTGGCTGAATGGCGGACAAGCCACCGGCCTGATTCCGGCCCGTTATCCAGGTTCGGAGACTTCGGAGGATAGTTTGATTTGTCTGGCGCGCAAAACGGTTTGGGATGATAAAGGCCATGATACTTTTCACGGCCTGGGGCAACGCTTGCTAGCGACCGATAGCGAGGATTATGCGCTGTTGGATATACGGACGCTTCAATTTGAATCACAACCGGCGGTAGACTGATCATGGCCGGATTGCAGCACTCAGAGCGTTTGCAGCCGTCCTTGCTTGACCGGCTGACGGACGATGCGCCCAGCAATACCTCGGAGGCCAAGGAGCAGCGGGTGCTGTCGCTGAGGCAGTTAAAACAAGGCGTGTTACGCGATTTGAGTTGGTTGTTAAATACTTCACCTTTAGAATCTATGGTTGATCTGACGGATTTTCCCTTTGTCAGTCATTCGGTTCTTAATTATGGCGCGCCTGTGTTGTCGGGTACGCATTTGTCCAGTCTGGATGTGCCGAAAATAGAAAAAAAATTACGTCAGGCCATCATGGATTTTGAACCTAGAATTTTACCCGATACCATAAATCTTAAGCTTATCATGGATGAAGGGCAAATGAGCCATCGCTCGCTGTGTTTTAAAATAGAAGGGGAGTTATGGGCGCAACCGCAGCCTATTCAACTTTACATCCGCAGTGAAATGGATTTGGAAACCGGGGAAGTTACCGTCAAGGACTTTGGGGCTTAAACAATGGATCCACGTTTGCTCAAATACTACAACCGCGAGCTACAGCACGTGCGCGAGCTGGGCGCGGAGTTTGCGGCGGAATATCCTAAAATTGCCGCAAGATTAGGTATAGATGCTTTTGAATGCTCGGACCCTTATGTGGAAAGATTATTTGAAGGTTTCGCTTTTATGGCGGCGCGGGTTCAACTTAAAGTAGATGCCGAGTTTCCTGTATTTACTAATCATTTATTGGAAATCGTTTATCCGCATTATTTATCCGTTACCCCTTCGATGACGGTAGTGGAAATTACCGCCGATCTGACCGAAGCCAGTTTGTCG
>CAIYSZ010000104.1 GCA_903928965.1 uncultured Pseudomonadota bacterium | reverse complement strand
TGGCGTCCAGCGGCGGCGGGTTGGTGGCCGGATCCCATGGGTTATTGATGTTGGCGAAGCCGCGTGACTGTTTCATCACGTCGACGAAAGTCAACTGCCGGTCGCCCCAATCGCTGACGCTGGACAAATTAATACCCAGGGGCGTGTTGCCTTGAGGCGGCGGCGCATCGGTTAAACTAACGGCGCTTGCCGGCGCGGCGCTTAGGCCGGCGTTGACCGAGGATGTAAGCCCGGCTGACTTGCCGGAAGAGGAATCCGCGCCTACTTCCTTGCCGTCATCCGCGATCGACACGATGGCGGTTATCAAAACGGCAACTAATAAACACAGCAGACGATAGGTTTTCAAGATGCATTCTCCAGCCAAATGTTAATCCGCCAACAAAAAAAGACTCTGTCAAGAAATCTGGAAGGTCTTGCGCTTACAAGGCCGAAGGAGACCCGTCACACTACACATAGAGAATTATTGACAGCTTAGCATTAACGACATCCGATGAATTACATTTCATTTTTTACATTTAATTTATTTGCGGCGCGCTGACGACTGAAGCAAGTTTGCTCTAATCAAGGCCTGTGCTATAGTTTACAAAGCGCCTAAAATGCATAGCCGGCATTCAGGCGCGGCCCCAAACCCCACCGTGACAAATCCGGGCAAAAGGGTGGCCGCGCCGCTTATTTTCGTCAACACCATGGACAAAAGATGGAGACTCAAAATCTTGCCGAGGACAGTGTACCCTCCACCGAAGCCTCGAACACCAATCAACCCGATTTAAAAAAGCTGAAAAAAGACGCGGCGCATGGCGCCTTCTGGACCATCCTCAGCTACGGCATCTCACAAATTTTACGCTTCGGCAGCAATCTAATCCTCACGCATCTGTTATTTCCGGATTTGTTCGGTTTGATGTCGCTAGTCAATGTCGTCATCATGGGCTTGGCTTTATTTTCCGATCTCGGCATCGGCACCAGCATAGTCCGTAGCCGCCGCAGTTCCGACCCGGATTTTCTAAACACAGGTTGGACCATGCAAATCATCAGAGGTTTCATGATCTGGGCCGTGGCCTGCGTAATCTCCTCCCCGGTGGCGCAAATTTATAACACCCCGCAGCTAGTCTGGCTGATTCCGCTGATCTCGTTGACCGCGGTCATCAATGGTTTTATCTCTCCCGGTCTCTATATCAGCTTCCGCAACTTGGCGGTTAAAAAAGTCATGATCATGGAATTGGGCACGCAAATGATTTCCCTCGGCGTGATGATTACCTGGGCCTGGCTTAATCCCTCGATTTACGCGCTGGTCGCCGGCACCTTGCTTTCCGCGCTATGCCACACCCTATGGACTCTCAATCTGTTTCCCGACCACCGCTGCCGCTTTTGCTGGAATAAATCGGCGGTGCGCGAGTTGGTTTCGTTCGGCAAGTGGATTTTTCTGTCCACCGCCTTGACTTTCCTGGCCGGACAAGCCGACCGCATGATTTTGGGTAAACTCTTCTCGCTGGAAATGCTTGGGGTCTATACCGTCGCCTATACCTTGTCGGATGTACCGCGGCAGCTGGTTTCGGTGCTCAGCGGTAAAATCATATTTCCGGTCTTGTCTCGCATGTCGGACCTGCCGCGCCCTGAATTTCGCCGGCAACTACTGCATACCCGGTTTCGGGTATTGCTATTGATGGCGCTGGGACTGACTATCTTAACCTGCGTCGGCGACCTATTGATTCTTTTTCTCTACGACCAGCGATACAAGCAAGCGGCGTGGATGCTACCGCTGCTGGCCGTCGGCGTCTGGCCCAACATGCTGTCGCAAACCATAGATCAAGCCTTGTACGCCGTCGGCCGGCCCAGTTTTTCCGCGCTAGGCAATTTTTTCCGCTTCATCTACATTGTCATCGCCATCCCCTTAGGTTATTACTATTACGGCGTCGCGGGCGCGATCATCATGGTGGCTTTCAAGGATGGGCCCTACAACCTGGCCATCAGCCTCGGCGTTTCCCGCGAAGGTTTGTCCAGTTTCAAGCAAGACGTCCTGGCGACTCTGGCTCTACTCGCCATGTTGTCGGCCGCCGTCTATGGCCGCTGGCTTTTGGGTTGGGGCTTACCGACCGACGGCATGGTGTTTGAACCGCAAACCGCGCTGGATCCGGTCGCGCAAATCCAACAAATCGCGGAAGAGCTGTGGGGAAGAGCGCGGCTGCTTTACGAACAGCTGCCGCTCATACTTCAAGGCCATTAATACGGCGTTCGCGCAAACCTATGTACGTGCGGCCTTGGCGGCGACCCAAGGCCGACACGCCGCCAACATTGCCTAGCCAAGCGCGATGACCTAAGCTTAAACTTGATGGACGGCAACGCCATTCACCGTCGCCAGCAAATGATCGATGCGCCGCTGAAACGTGGCCTCAAAATCATGCAAGCGCGCAAACGCCGCGCTATTTAAGGATTTTTCCTGCAATTCCGTCCGCTGGGCATGTAAATGGCTTATCAACCCGGCCAACGCGTCCACATCGTCCATTTCGGCGCTCCAACCGACATCAGCCATCGCCAATAGTCCGGTGAAAGCCCGATTGCCGTAGCCCGCGATCGGCAAGCCGCAGGACAAAGTTTCCAAATAGGTGCACGAAGGATCGCTTTGCCGGTGCGGACAAACAAATAAATCGACCGACTGTTTCAGCT
The DNA here is from genome assembly GCA_903928965.1 of uncultured Pseudomonadota bacterium. Classification (GTDB taxonomy): domain Bacteria; phylum Pseudomonadota; class Gammaproteobacteria; order Methylococcales; family Methylomonadaceae; genus Methylomonas. The sequence continues at coordinate 36,065 of CAIYSZ010000104.1, read as the reverse complement.
CGGGCAACAATCGAGCATAAAAATCCACGGCTCCCGGCATGGATACCAGACTCTCCAACCCGTGCGCCGCGATAGCCTCTCGCATTTCAGCCTCCAAATCGCCGGCGCCGTATATTGTCAAGTGAAACGGCGTACCCAATTGTTGCAGTTTCAGCGCCAAGCGCGGCAAATGGTCGGCGCCCTTCATCCGAATCAATCGACCTGAAAAGGCTAGCCGCAATGGCCGGTTTTCAGACAAGCCGGCAACTCTTTGCTTTAACGCTTCATCGTCAATAATTTGCGCCGCATAAACCCGAGTATCAAAATAAAGCAACCTATTAGGCGCAAAAGCGTATTCATTGAACGCCGGCGCGCCATTGCATTGCAAACCGTCGCTGAGTTTAAAGGCGGAGACCCGTTTTTTTTCCTTAGACCCTACGTAAAACATTCGCCGCCATCTGATAATAGGATTGCTCGTGGTCAGCGCCACAATTTGATAACGAGTTTCCTTAATATATTCAATAATATATACGCATTTAATTCCCGTATCCCGGCATAAGCGGCTCACATGCAGTTGATTATCGGCGTCGCCCGCGGCCAGCACAATGGAAGCGCCGTGTAAATGCCGCGCTGAAATCGCTTCTCCACGCTCCAAAGTAGTGAGAGTAAACGGCAGTTCGGCGGGTTTTACGGCGACTAAACCGAATTCAGGCGGCGGCGCGGGGCTCAAACTCATGACGCAACCCAGAATGCCAGGCCATTTTTGCCGGTAAAGTAACATGCCGTCGTAAAATTTCCGGTCGAACACCAGATCATTGTTATCGGCTTTCCATACCGGAACCGAGGGCGTAATGAGTAAATAAGGTTGAGTCATGAGTGTATGAAAGTCAGCGAAAAAAACCATAGTGACAGCGTGCTCAAATTAATTTAGCATGCGGTGTTTGAGTTCTCAAGCAAAAAAAGAATGTCCTATCCGAGGCATGGCGGCTATTTTTTACCCGAAGGAAACTGTTATAATGCAAACATACTTCCAATGCATCAGTGCAAGGCACTGACGCTCAAAACGGAAAAAACCGTTTCCCCGCAACGAAATGAATATTACCCCGCTAAAGCAAAAATTATTGCGGATTGTCTCCCGGCAAAATTTAACCATTCGGGATTTATCATCCAAACAATGGACCATTTGCCCGGCCGAACGGCAATGGACGCGATGCTCAATATTTGAAGAAGCCGACTTGCGCAAAATCACCGCGGTAATGGAAGACACTACCTGGGAACGGGAAATGTCGCGCATTTTCGGTGGCCGGGTCGAACACGCCGCCACCGTGGCGTACAACATCCCCAAATGCGAATTATTAGACGGTAGTTTATACAAAAACTCAATTCGCATGCCGCTAACCCGCCGCCCTCGCCAGTTGTTCAGCCAAGCCATCGAAGAATACTTTACCGAAGCCATGCTGGCCAGCACCTATTACGGCAGCTTTTATTTCGGCCATTGGATGCGCGACGACCTAAGCTTGTATCTTGCCGCCGAGTCGCTGGGGCTGCCGGTTTCGGCGGAGCGCCAACTCTACCCGCACCAAGCCGGCTATCAGGAAATGCTAGGCGTAAGCAGCCACATGGTTTGCCGCGGCCATTTTGAAAATCTAGTCGTGCTGGACGATTACGGCCAAAACTCCTATAAGCGCGGCCGTTACCAAGAATTGCGCTCCCGCCTACGTAAATCGGCCCGGCCCGCCAACTCCGGCGGCAAGGTGATGATACGCCGCGGCCAGCAAGGCGCATCCCGAATACTAATCAACGAACGCCAGATAGAACAGGTTTTAGAGTCCCAAGGCTTCGTCATTATCGATCCTGATCAACAAACCGTCCCGGAAATCGTGGCGGCGATGCTAGAGGCGCGCCTCGTGGTCGGCACGGAAGGCAGCCACATGAATCATTGTATTTACACTATAGCCCAAAACGGCGGCATTTGCATTTTGCAGCCGCCCAACCGATTTAACAACGTGTTAAAAACGTATGCCGATTGTTTAGACATCACCTATGGTTTTGTCATTGGCCAACCGGGCGACAACGGATTTTACATCGATCCGTTTGCCCTGCTTAACATTCTGGAGAAAATCGAACATAATATTCCAATGTAACGCTTATGATATTCATTCGGCGCTGGACAAGCTAAAATCTTAACCCGCTGCACGCCGCAAAGACTCCGGAATGACTGTATCCGGCGCGGTAGATGGCTGAAATTAAAACCGAGGAAAAAAGGCAAGCGTGAATTTAACTTCGCTCAAACAAAAATTGCTGACGCTGCTCAAGTCGCCGCAAACCTTGCAAGAACTTAGCACTAAACGCTTGACTATTTGTCCCGCGGAGCGGCGTTGGACGCCGCCGGCGATATTTCTGGAAGATGACCTCGACAAAGTGACCGGGCTCATGGACGACACCAATTGGGAGCAGGAACGGCTGAGAATTCACGGCGGTGAAATCGAACACGCCGCCACTATGGCCTACACTCTGCAAAATTGCGAACTGTTGGACGGCAATTTATACAAGGATGCGGCGCGGTTGCGCTTAACCCAGCAGCCTAGACGCCTAGTCACCGAGGATATTGAAGAAACCATCCCCGAAGCCGCCCTGGCGGCCACCTATTACGGCAGTTTTTATTTCGGCCACTGGCTGACCGACGACTTAACGCTCTATCTAGCGGCGGAATCCATGGGCCAACCGATAAAACCGGCGCGGCGCGCCTATAGTCATGAACCCGGCTATCTGGAATTGCTGCAAATGCGGCCCTATTCCGTCAAACGCGCCCGTTTCGCCCATTTGACCCTCTTTGACGATATCGGCCAGAACAGCTACAAGCTTAAGCGTTACCAACAAATACGCGAGCGCTTACGCAAGGGGGCCGCTCCCGCCAACGCGGGAGGCAAGATCATGATCCGCCGCGGCCAGCTAGGAGCGGCTCGAGTACTGACTAACGCCGAGCAAATTGAACAATTATTACTGGCGCAAGGGTTCTCTATTATTAATCCCGAAACCAGTAGCGTCCATGAAATCGTCTCCGCCTTGCTGGACGCGCGCCTCGTAGTGGGGCTGGAAGGCAGCCAAATGCTGCACGCCTTCTATGCCATGTCCGAAACCGGCGGCCTATGCGTGCTGCAACCCCCGAACCGGTTTAACAACGTACTCAAAAACTACACGGATTGTCTAGGCATACGCTACGGATTCGTTACCGGCAAGGCCGACGCCGGCGGATTCAACATCAACCCCAACGAATTGATGAAAGTGCTGGATAAAATTGATTCGGCGCTGGCGGCTGGCTAGGCGCTAGCGCTTCATGCTTAAACTAGAGAGCGCATGCTTTAACTGGTGTTTGAGGTCATGCGGCGCATAATGCGTCAGCCAGCGTCTCAGCAAAGCCAAAGTCAACCTCGGTTCGCGCCAAGGTAAATCCTCTCCGGCCAACCAAATTCGCGACCAGGCGCGGTTATCGACCACCCAATAGCAAAATTGCGGAAATAAATGCACCAGCGCCGATTTCGCCTCCGGCGGCCGCGGGCGTTGCACGGCGGGATGGCCGCCGCGCACTTGTTGGCCGAGCGCCTCCGACAAATTCACCCCGACGCGCGGCCCTAAATGATGGCAAGGCGCGGGACGCGGATTAAGTTCGATCAAATAAATCCGTCCATCGCCACCCTCCCGCAACCAGTCCACCCCAGCCAAGCCGTGAAATTGGGTCAGCGCGCCAATCCGGTGCAACATATCCTCCACGCCAGGCAAATCGGCTAGTTTTCGGACGCAAGAGGCGGCCCAATGCGAAGGCCAAGCCTCAATATGATAGGAATTAAGCCAAACCACCGGCCGGCCATGATCAAACAAGACTTCCGAGGAACAATTCACCCCATCGATAAAGCTTTGCAGCATCAAGGGATGCTCCGGCGTGCATTCATGCTCGATAAACGCCGCCGCATTCTCGAAAAACGAGACCCCGGACCCGGAAAGACTTTCCTTACGCTTTACCACCAGCGGAAAAGGAATCCGCTCCAACGCCGCGTCGACCTCGGCCGGACTAGAGCAAACCACCATGGGCGGCACGGGCAAACCGGCGGCTTCGGCCGCCGTCAAAAACGCTAATTTATCAGTGATGAGACGGACGTGTTGTTCGTCGGCGGGAACCGGCAGGCAACGCCAAGTCCAGTCTTCTTGATATCTCAGTGCAATGGCCCGCAACACGGTTTCATCGCCGGGTTGCACCCAAGCGTACTCGGCTCCGTATTCGGCCAAGTGAGCGCGCAAAGCTTCGGCGAATGCGGCGGCGTCCCGCGGAGCGTTTAGATGCCGGTGAACATAACGCGATTGTCTGACCGCGATATGCTCGGGACAAAACAGAATAACCCGGCAGCCGGCCGCATGAAAAATTCCCGGCAGCCGGCAAGGGCCATTGGCATCGATGCGTACAGCCAAAAGCACGCGAGGCGAATTCGCGTTGTCTGGTGAAATCTTATTCATATTTTTTACATCAACTACAGACTTCGCAAACCGGCGCCAGACCCAGGGTAACATCAGTTGTCATTGGCTAGGCTTCCAGCACAGGGTAAAATTGGGCAATATACCCCAAAACAGGGCATTTAACCAGTTTCAATGCTTTTTCTTGTGCACCGCCATGGCGTTGCGGATTTCCCCAAAAGACCCGGCGCGCGGAATAAACGAATCAAAATTCTCAGGTTTCCCGGTTTTCGCCTATAGTTAAACCGGCTTCCAAAGAATTGCCCGGCCCATCGCCGAACCAGCGCATCCGGGGCGCCGCAAGCGCGCTTTGCGCGAAGTTGACGCCGGCCATTGATTCTGATTGCGGACGCGTGTATTTTATTGTTTTTAAATTTTTTGGCGGAGTTGCATCATGGCCACTACAAAAAATATTCGGGTGCTGCTTTCCGCCTATCAATGCGGGCCGGGCATGGGCTCGGTATCGCAAATCGGCTGGGAATGGTACCGGCGATTAAGCGCCTTGTGTCAAGTCACGCTTTTGACGCACGTGCGAAACCGGCCGGCGCTGGAAGCGGCCGGCGTCCCGCTGGACGATTCCAGCGTCCGCTTCATCGACACGGAGTGGTTCGCCGGCCCGCTATACCGGTTTGCGTCCCGCTGCTTTCCGCGCAGTGAACATCCTTTATTTTTAATTTCATCCTTGGATTTTTATGTGTACGACTGGGTTGCCGTCCGCCAGTGCCGGCAATGGCGCAATCAAGGGCAAACCTGGGACATCGTACATGCCGTCACGCCGGTATCTCCGCTAGCCGCCACCCGCTTGTACACGCTGGGCGCGCCATTGGCCCTAGGACCGTGGAACGGCGCGCTGCCGTCGCCGGCGAACTTTCCGGAAATCATGCGCGCCGAATCGAAATGGCTCTATCCCATTCGTAACCTAGGTCGGCTCATCGACTGGGTTTTAGGTTCTACCCGCAACGCGGCCTTAATCCTGACCGCCACCCAAGCCACTGTCGCCGGAATTCCCGCCCGCTACCGGAACAAATGCCGCAACTTACTGGAAAACGGCGTCGATTTAAACATTTTTTCCCCCGCGCCATGGCCGCCCGCGCCGACCGATCTCGAACCCTTGCAAATTGCCTATGTTGGACGCTTGCTGCCTTTCAAGGGTCTTGGCATGTTGCTTGAGGCAGTGAAAGCCTTGGACTTTCCTTACCAATTGACTATCGTCGGCGAAGGCCCCGAGCGCGGAGCGCTGGAAGCGCAAACCCAAGCATGCGGCTTGACGGAACGCGTACGATTTACCGGCAACTTGCCATTAAACCAGGTGTCAGAAGTCATGCGGCAATGCCACGTCTTTTGCCTGCCTTCGGTGCGTGAATCCGGCGGAGCCGTGCTATTAGAGGCCATGGCCGCGGCGCGGCCGGTTATCGCCGTCGATTTCGGCGGCCCGGCCGAAATTGTCGACGCCGAAATCGGAGTCAAATTGCCCCCGACCGGCAAGGCCGATGTCGTCGCCGGTTTAATCGAACATTTAACCGATGTCCGGCGCCGGCCGGAGCTATGGAGCGCCATGGGCCGGGCCGGCCGACGCCGGGTGGAGCTTTTGTATTCCTGGGATGCGAAAATCGCCAGCGCCGTCAAGCTATATCAAGAATTATTGCCATCCTAGTATTATTTGAACGCTTGAATTTTAAAAATCCCTACCATGACGCAAAAAACCATTGCCTATTTAGTCAGCCAATACCCAGCCTATTCGCATACCTTTATTTTACGCGAGGTGGTCAAGCTGCGCGCATTAGGCTTATCAATAGAAGTAGCCTCCATCAATGCGCCGGATCGGCCGCTTGAAAAATTGACTGAAATAGAACGTCTTGAAGCGCAAGCCGCTTATTACGTCAAACCGCAAGGCGTGTTCAAGGCCGGCTTGGCGCTAGGCAAAACCCTAGCCTCGCATCCCTTGGGTTTGTTGCGCGGCGTAGTACAGGCGCTTAAACTGGGAGGATGGGACCTGAAGCGCATTGCGTACCAGTTTTTTTATTTGATCGAAGCCCTGCTGCTGGGACAAAGACTCATATCGCGCCAGATAGGCCACTTGCACGTTCATTTCGCGACGCCGGCCGCCTCGGTAGGCCTGCTGGTCAAAACCGTGTTCGGATTGGGCTTTTCGTTTACCGTGCATGGCCCCGACGAATTTTACGACGCACCCGGCTACAATTTGCCTGAAAAAATCCTGGCCGCCGATTTTATTCTTTGCATCAGCCATTACGCCCGCAGTCAAGTCATGAAACTGTCGCCGGTGCAAGCCTGGACCAAGTTTGAAGTCTGCCGCTTGGGCGTGGACGCGCAACGCTTCGCCCCGGCGCCTAAATCCGCGCCAAACGAGGCGTGTCAATTGCTTTGCGTCGGCCGCCTAACTCCCGCCAAAGGTCAAGCGATTTTACTGGAGGCGTTGGCGCAATTAAAAAATCAAGGCCTGCTAGCGCAACTGACCCTGGTTGGCATGGGCCCGGACGAACAAAACTTGCGCCGGCATGCCGAAGCCTTGGGTCTAAACGCACAAGTCCGCTTCACCGGAGCGGTCGATCAAGATCATATTTTGGATTATTACCATAGCGCCGACATTTTTGTACTGCCAAGCTTCGCCGAGGGCTTGCCGGTGGTGCTAATGGAGGCCATGGCCATGGAAATTCCTTGCGTGACCACGGCCATCACCGGAGTTCCGGAGTTGATACGCGATGGACAAGAAGGTTTGTTGGCGGCGGCTTCGGATAGCGTAGGGCTGGCCGACGCCATACGGCAATTAATTGAAAACCCGGCCTTGCGCGGCCAATTAGGCGCGTCAGGCCGGCAAAAAGTGCTATTGGAGTATGATTTGGAAACCAATACGAAACGATTATTTGACGTTTTAAATCGGCGTCTAGGCGCATGAGCGACAAACACACATTTGGCTAATACGATATGACATTAGACAGGCAATCATACCTAGAGTTGATGCTAGACCGCCAAAAATTTTATCAAGGATACAATGGTTTGGGAGAACTCCATGTGGATTGAATTATGGGCTAAACTTAATCAACCCCTAGAACTGGATTGGCGTCAAAACAGTTTTAATTTTTTAAGGCTTGCCCTGGCGACTTCGGTCATCATTTCGCACGGATTTGAGTTGGGCGGATTCGGCAACGATCCGCTGTTTCATTTCAGCCACGATATATATAGTATTGGCGCGGTTGCGGTGGATGGTTTTTTCGCTATTAGCGGCGCATTGATTGTGGCCAGTTTTATTAACAGACATTCGGTGTTAGGCTATCTATGGAACCGTTTTTTACGGATTTTTCCGGCGTATTGGTTGTGTATATTGCTGTGCAGCATCATTTTAAGAATGTTATACGGCATGCCGCCGTATTTAAAATTTGTATTGGATACCTCCTTGCTTCCCGCGATTTCGGTCGCCCAGGCTTCAGCCGGTTTTTTGTTGCCTATGTTCCTGGGGTGGACGCCGAATCTAGCCGTGTTTTTGGATAAAGTGCATTTATTTAATTCCGGCTCCATGCCGGGCGTTTTTATTGAGTTGGCAGCCACCGGTGAATTTAAAGAGTCAGCGGTCAACGGTTCCTTATGGTCGTTATGCAGGGAGCTTCATCTGTATTTTCTGGTCGCGATTTTAGGCATTACCAATTTATTAACCAAGAAAACGGTCATGTTTCTGTTCATCGCGAATTGGATTATTTACATTGTCATGATCTGGAAAAATCCTAGCTGGGCCGGATTGGCCAATGCCACGGTTTTTCGTACCGCCGCGCATTTTCTGGCCGGCTCGCTATTTTTTTTTTCATGCCGTCAGTCAGGCATATATGGGCGCTGGCGGCCGTGGCGTCCGGCGCCACCGCCATGCTGTTGGGCGTTTATCCCTTGGTCGCGCCCCTGGTTACGGTCTATTTGATTATGTATCTGGCCAAAATTATACCTATGTATCAGTTTGCCAAGACATTCGATTATAGCTACGGCTTATATATATACGCCTATCCTGTGCAAAAAGCGTTGGCGGAATTTGGCGGCAACCGCTATGGAATTGTTGCGTATACCGCCGCTTCGTTTGTGGTCACACTGTTTTTCGCCGTACTGTCTTGGCATTTATTAGAACAACACGCATTAAAATTAAAACGATGGCAGCCTTGGAAATCTATTTCCCAGTATCCGGCTAGGTATTTCCAGCGTGACAAAATGTAACATTGTACATAAACGAATTAGGTTAAACTTAACCATTAACGCCTCATAGCCACTATGTCATTGCCGCTTAAACTTGACAAAATCAAAAAAACCGGCCTAATCGCTTTCTTTATGCGTTCTCCCTATCCCGCGAGCATAGGGGGGATCATTCATTCACTTCCAATCGCAACGGCCGCCAGCGTGAAATGCCCATGTTTGAATTTCTAACTTCCGTTTTTTCCCAAGTTTCGCCGTTGGCGGGACTACTCCTCATCGCGGTCACCTTGCCGGGCTCGTTGGAATTGCTGGCGCTGACCGCGGCGGGCTTGGCCCCCCGCAAGCCCCTGATTACCGACCATTCACCCGCGGCGCTGCCGCGTCTGGCCCTGGTGGTTCCCGCCCATAACGAAGCCGCGGGCATCGCCGAATGCGTAGCGAATTTGCGCGCCAGCCTGGCTAACGCCGCCGGGTGCGAATTGGCGGTCATCGCCGACAATTGCAGCGACGCCACGGCGGAAATCGCCCGCGCCGCCGGCGCGCGAGTTCTGGTGCGCCAAGACGCGGCGCACCGAGGCAAAGGCTACGCGCTGGATTTTGCATTCAAAACCCTGTTGGCGGAAAGCTATGACGTGTTTTTGGTGGTAGACGCCGATAGCCGCGTGGATCTGAATTTGGTGCATGAATTCCGCCTGGCTTTCGCTCAAGGCATAGACGCCGCGCAATGCCGTTACCGCATCGCCAATCCGGACGCCTCCCTGTCGGCCAGAATCAACCGTATCGCTTGGCTGGCCTTCAACGATTTGCGCTTGGCGGGACGCGAAAAACTCAATGTTTCGGTCGGCATACTGGGCAATGGTTTCGCCTTGAGCCGGCGCTTGCTGGAGGCCGTGCCCTACGAAGCCGGTTCCATCGTCGAGGACATGGAATACCATTTGCGCTTAGTCAAGGCCGGTTACCGCATGCGCTTTCTGGATAGCGTGCACGTTTATTCCGACGCGCCCAATAAAACCGACAACGCCGAGGTGCAGCGCTCGCGCTGGGAGGGCGGCCGCTTCGGCTTGATTGCCAGCCAAGCGCCGTCGCTATTCCGGGATTTGCTGGCCGGTCAAAGGCGATTGCTTGAACCATTGGCCGAATTGCTATTACTCCCGCTTTCCTATCATGTATTATTACTGCTCTTAACACTGCCGTTTTCCGGCCCGCCGCGCTATTACGCCTTAGCCGGCTTGACGCTAGTGATACTGCACGTATTAGCGGCGGTGCGGCTGGGCGGCGACGTCAAGGACCTGAAGGCGCTGGCCAGCGTGCCGATGTATATTATTTGGAAATTAAAATTGATACCTAATTTATTGCGTAACGCGCGGAAAAACGCGGCATGGCAACGCACCGACCGGGAGAATTCATGACGGCTTTATCCATTCTTATTGTTACTTACAATAGCGCCCCCGAATTGCGCGCCTGTCTGGACAGCTTGCGCGCGCAAACCCTGACCGAGGAATTTGAAGTCATCGTCGTGGATAACGCCTCCCGCGATGAATCGGCCGCCATCATTCGATCCGAATATCCCGAGGTTATCTTGATCGCCAGCGACGTCAATCTCGGCTTCGGCAACGCCAACAATAAAGCCTTGCTTCTGGCGCGCGGCGAATTCATTCTCCTGCTCAACCCCGACGCCTACCTGCCGCCCGCCGCGCTTGAAACCGCCTTGCGCCACATGCGCGAAACGCCCGACGCCGGCATGGGCGGCGGCTTGCTGCAAAGCGAAACCGGCCAGCGACAGCCTTCCGCGCGCCTGTTCCCCTCTCTTTTGAACGATGGCCTGACTTTGTCCGGCTTGGCGTATTCTTACTCCGGCTCCAAATTTTTCGGACGATTTGACCGGACTTGGGCCGATCCCCTGCAACCGGCGGCGGTGGACTGGGTTCCCGGCGCCTTCGCCATCATGCCCAAAAGCCTGCTCGACAAAATAGGTTTGTTCGACCCGCGCTTTTTCTTGTATTACGAGGAAGTTGACCTGTGCCGGCGCATCCGGCAAGCCGGTTATAAAGTTTATTACTGGCCCGATTTGGTCATCACCCATATCGGCGGCGCATCATCGGAAACGGTCGGCGAATTGACGTTTTCCAACGCAGGCAAACAACTCACCCTATGGCGCATGCGCAGTCAAGCGCTTTACTACCGCAAATGGCATGGCCGGTTTTACGCCCTGCTCGCGAAATGGCTGGAACAGACCTGGCATTTCTTCCGCGCCTGGCGCAATAATAAAAACCAGCCGGCCAAGGCGGAAGAATCACGGCGCGTCGCCGCGCTTTGGCGGCAAGCCTGGCAAGACACCCGAGGCGGACTCGATTCGCCTCCGCAACCTTGGTAAACGATCATGTTTGAGTATATCCGAGAAGATTGGCGCACCTACGATGGCGATTTGACCAAGCAAGGCTTAGGCGTGATGTTGGTTTACCGGTTCGGGCGTTGGCGCTACACTTTGCGTCAAAGATGGCTGCGGCTACCGTTTTCAATACTATACAAAGCGCTTAAATTGCTGTCGCAAATCCTGACCGGCATTGATCTGCCTTGCGAGACGCAAGTAGGCCGCCGCCTGACCATAGAACATTTCGGCGACATCATCATTAGCGGCGACGCCGTGATCGGAGACGACGTGATCATTCGCAACGGCGTAACCATAGGCTTAAAGCGCACCGGCATCGCCGGCGCGCCGGTTATCGGCAATCGGGTCGACATCGGCGCCGGAGCGAAAATACTGGGACCCATTCATATCGGCGACGACGTGGCGATAGGCGCGAACGCCGTTGTGCTGAAGGATGTTCCAGCCAATTCGCTAGCCGTCGGCGTGCCGGCTAGAATCATACCCCGAACTCCCGAACCGCCGAACTAGAGAGTCTTCCATGTCAAACCAAAAAACTCCGCCGATACCCGGCCCATTGGGGCAAAGACTGCGGCCGGCTTACCAACGCGCGCTGCTGCCGTGGCTATTTGTTTTACACTCCGCCCTGCCGCGCATTTTCGACGTAACCACCAGCGCGCTATTGATTTTACTATTTTTCCCGCTTTTGGCGTTGCGCGCTATTTTGGCCTACCGTGAAACCGGCCTCATTTTCAACCGGCGGCGGCAAATCGGCTTGTTTCAAGAAGAGTTTGACCGGCTCAGCTTTGCCGGGAAAGGGCCTGGAAAAAGCATGGCGCTATTACTCAATGTGCTGCGCGGCGATTTAGCTTGGGCGGGCCCGCGCGCCGTGTCACCCGAGGAACTCGTAAATCTGCCCGCGAATGCGTTATTTCGATTTGGCGTCAAACCCGGCGTCATATCCCTATTTTTACTGCGCAAAAAAATCGGCTTGGCCTATGAGGATGAACTGGCGACCGACCACGAATTTTATTACAGCGCCTCGGCCAAGGATCATGTCGGCCTCAGTTTACGCGGCGTGGTCGGTTCGGTGTTGGGCGGCGGCGAACCCAGGCCGGCCCCGCCGTTGCTGAATTTTTGGGGCGTGGAAATTGTTAACACCACCATGCAAGAAGCCCTGGAATGGATAGACCGCCATGTCATGGAACAGCAAAAAGCCTTCATGGCCTTCGTCAACCCCGATTGCCTTAACATTGCCTATGCCAACGAGGAATATCTCAAAGTGTTGCAGGCCGCCGACCGGGTGCTGCCCGATGGCATCGGCATTAACATCGGCTGCCGCATGCTGAATCAATCCCTGCTTGCCAACGTCAACGGCACCGATTTATTCCCGCGCCTGTGCGAACACGCCGCCAACGCCGGATACAGCCTATTTTTACTCGGCGGCATGCCCGGCATAGCCGAGCGCGCGGCCGAAGCCATGCGCCAGCGTTATCCGAATCTCGTCATCGCCGGCGCGCATGACGGTTTTTTCTCCGCCCGGCAGGAACCTAAAATCATAGAAGCAATTAACGATTCTGGAGCGGCGGTTTTATTGGTCGGTTTCGGGGTGCCAAAACAGGAATTGTGGCTGGCGCGCAACCACGCGGCGCTGAAGCCCTTCGTCTGTTTCGGCGTCGGTGGTTTATTCGACTTTTATTCCGGCCGCATCCGGCGCGCGCCGGTGTGGATGCGGGAAATCGGCATGGAATGGAGTTGGCGTTTGATTCAGGAGCCGGGCCGCATGTGGCGGCGTTACGTGATCGGCAATCCGCTGTTTATTTACCGCGTCTGGCGACAACGCCAACAGCAACAGGCTTAAGGTCATGAACGAAGAATTGCGCGAAGAATTATTGCGCCGCTATGGCCGGGTGTCGCTATTAGACGTGCATCTTTCCTGGCGGCTGCAATTGAAGCGTCTGGCCTGGTTTACGGTAATCCGCTCCGCTTATTTATTTAAACGCCTGCTGGACATTGCCGGTTCCTTGGTGTTGCTCATTTTGCTATCGCCGTTATTCGCCCTCATCATGCTGATAATCCATTATGGCTCGCCGGGGCCGGTGTTTTACAAACAAACCCGCGTTGGCCGTTGGGGCAAATTATTCACCATGTGGAAGTTTCGGTCCATGTATATTGACGCCGACGTCCGTTTACGGGAACTCATGGCGCAAAATGAAATGGCCGGCGGCGTGCTTTTCAAAATGAAAAACGATCCGCGTATTACTCCGATAGGCCGCTTTATCCGCAAGGCATCCATAGATGAACTGCCGCAATTATGGAACGTGCTGAAAGGCGACATGTCCTTGGTCGGACCGCGCCCGGCCTTGCCGTCCGAAGTTGATCAATATTCTCTCGGCGACCGGCGCAGACTGGAAGTAATCCCCGGCATTACCTGCATCTGGCAGGTGTCCGGCCGCTCCAATATACCGTTTCCGCAGCAAGTGCAACTGGATGTCGAATATATTCATTCGCAATCATTGTGGCTTGATTTAAAATTATTGTTTAAAACCATACCAGCCGTGTTATTAAGTCGTGGAGCTTACTAATGGATGTCATATTGCTTGCTGATCGCAGGGGACAAGAATTATTACCATTAACCGACGAATCTTGCCCCGCGCTGTTGCCGTTCGCCGGAAAAATGGTTATAGAACATACATTCGAGGCGCTGGTTGAAGCCGGCCTGCGTCAGGCGCATATCGTATTTCCGCCCGAAGCGGAAAACGGCAAGGAAGCTTTGGGCGGCGGCGAACGCTGGGGCATGCGCCTGGAAATTAGCCTTAGCCGCGGCGAGGAGCCGCCGCTGCAAATTTTCGCGCGCTGGAAACAGCCGCCGGCAGCGCCGTTCCTGATATTGCGCGGCGATATTATCCGCAGCTGCCGCATAGGCGATTTTTTAAAGCAAGCGGAAGCCTTGGCGGCCCAACCCTGCGTGGCCGCTCGGCTGAGCGGTCAAAACGCTTATATGCTGCTATGCCGCGGCCCGCTGGGCGCTTACCTAAATCATCTAAACTGGGTAGACCCCGCGCCTTACGCCAACGCGGAAGCCGATATTCCGGGCGTGATCGCCTTGCTTGATTCCTTGAGGGCCTATCACCAAGCCAATCTGGACGCCGCCGCCGGGCGGCTGCCAAGTTTGTTGATTCCGGGCCGGCAAATCGCCCTAGGGTTGACCCAAGGGCGCAACACCGAAGCTTATCCGCAAAATTTGAAACGCGGCGTAGCCTGGATCGGCTCCAATAGCCATCTGCACCCTTCGGTTGAACTGCTAGGCGAAGTGGTCATTGGCGATAACGTGATTATAGACCGCCGGGTTAGCATCGAATCCTCGGTTATTCTACCGCATTCCTATATAGGCGAATTGGTGGAGCTGCGCAATGCCATCGTTCGCGGCAACGATCTGATTCGGGTGGATAATGGCGCCATCCTTAAAATCACCGACTCATTCCTGCTTGCCGATTTGAAAGCGGCCAACATGAATCAAAATCTTAGATCGGTGTTAAGCCGAATCGGCGGCGGCATTTTGTTGGCCTTAAGCCTGCCGCTTTGGGTTTTGGCATTCGCGGCCAGCAGGCGGCAAAATCCGGCTCAACCCTATGTAACGCGGCGTTTACGCGGCAATAAAATAGAATATAATAGAGAGAATCAGCCGCAAAGAAAGGAATTTTCCGTGGGTGAATGGAATGTGGACGCGCCTGCGCTACGTTATTTACCGCGCCTGCTGGCGGTAATTAGCGGCGATCTTGAGCTGATCGGCGCTTTGCCGGTGACGATGGAGGTTGCCGGCCACAGAACCGAGGAATGGCAAAAACTGGCTGATAAAGCGCCCGCTGGGCTTCTAGGGCCAACCCAGCTCAATGTTCCGGCGGACGCTCCAGAGGAAGAAAAACTGATGAGCGATTCCTTTTACGCGTCGAATTTTAGCCCCAAGCAAGATTTGTATTATTTATTGCAAGGGTTTTACGCCCTATTTTCCCGCAAGGCTTGGCTACGGGAAAGCGACCGCTAATCATTTAGCGGACAGTAATTTTCGTTGTAACAACATTTTATTAGGGCGGCCAGGTTTTGCGCTTGAATTAACCATGGCGCGCATTGATGGCGCCTGAATAACTGGAGTTTTTTCATGATCTTGAATGTACAACAACATGATGGCATTGACATTGTCGATCTTTCCGGCCGCTTCGTCATGGCGGATACCGCCGAGACCCGCGAGCGCATGCTGGCCATCATCAACCAAGGTTCCGGCAAATTAATTATTGATTTGCAAAACGTCACCTTTATCGATTCCAGCGCTTGCGCGGTATTGATCTCCGCTTTTAAAAACATCCACGCCAAATCAGGCCGTTTGATTTTAGTCACCAGCCCCGTAGTGCAATCCGTACTCGAACTCACCCGCCTGCATACCATATTTGAAATCCTGCCCTCCATTCCAGCCGCCATAGGCGCTTTCGGCGCGAAATAATCCTTTAATAACCTCTATGGCCGCGGCAAAATTAAACGCTTATTTGACCGCCGCGGCATCCGCCCTAAACTTGGCATTTAGTTAGCGCTTACAAAAGCGGAAAAATGAAAAAAGAAATAATAAGATTTATATTGATTACTTTCTTTTCGGCTTTCTGCCTGCTTGTCTTTTTGCTCATTTATGAGTTTATGGAATCAATCATGAGCTCCGACACTGTATCCCAGAAGGTTTCCGTGTTGCGGGAAGTGCGCGAGGTCCTGAAAAAATTCTAAGCCCCCAAGTTTTGAGCCAGACGGCGCGCGGCCGGCCCAAGTCCCACACTCAACAACCCGCTTTGTCGGGTTTACTACAAACTTCTTCAATCAAAAAGCTTTAAAAATCAATAATTGTCTGCATGGCACATTGCTTGCTTTACTAAAGACAAAGCAGCGAGGTGACGCCATGAAATCCAGCAAAGATATTGCAGAGTTATTAGATGAACCGGCATGCGAGCACAATAAAAAGGAGAAATCCGGGTGCTCCAAGCCGAAACCCGGCTCGGCGGCGGGCGGTTGCGCCTTTGATGGCGCGCAAATAGCCTTGCTGCCTATCGCCGACGTCGCGCACATCGTACACGGGCCAATAGCCTGCGCCGGCAGCTCCTGGGACAATCGCGGCACTCGCTCCTCCGGCGCGCAGCTCTACCGCATCGGCATGACCACCGACCTTACCGAGCAAGACGTGATCATGGGCCGTAGCGAAAAGCGCTTGTTCCACGCCATCAAGCAAGCGGTGGAAACATACCAGCCGCCGGCGGTGTTTGTATACAACACCTGCGTGCCGGCTTTAGTCGGCGACGACATTAACGCGATTTGCAAATCGGCGGCCGAGCGCTGGGGTGTGCCGGTGGTGCCGATTGATTGCGCCGGTTTTTACGGCACTAAAAATTTAGGCAACCGCATCGCCGGCGACGCGATGGTCAATCAGGTCATCGGCACCCGCGATCCGGACCCCGCGCCACAGCATCTGGCGCCGCCGGGAGTCAAAATTCATGACGTCAACCTGATCGGCGAATACAACATCGCCGGCGAGTTCTGGCACGTATTGCCGTTGCTGGACGAAATGGGCTTGCGCGTATTATGCACCCTGTCCGGCGACGCCCGCTTTCATGAAGTGCAAACCATGCATAAGGCCGAAGTCAATATGATGGTCTGCTCCAAAGCCATGGTCAACGTCGCCCGCCGTCTGAACAAAGAATACGGAACGCCATGGTTTGAAGGCAGTTTCTACGGCATTACCGACACCAGCCAAGCTTTGCGCGACTTCGCCCGCGTGATCGACGACCCGGATTTGACCGCGCGTACCGAGGCCATCGTCGCCCGCGAGGAAGCGCGCATTCGCGCCGAATTGGCCCCGTGGAAAGAACGCCTGAGCGGCAAGCGGGTATTGCTATTCACCGGCGGCGTCAAAAGCTGGTCGGTCATCTCCGCGCTGCAAGATTTGGGCATGGTCGTGGTGGCGACCGGCACCAAAAAATCCACGGAAGAAGACAAGGCCCGCATCCGTGAATTGATGGGCGAGGACACGCTGATGATCGAGGACGGCAGCCCGAAAGCGCTCTTGAAAATCGTCCGCGATTATAAGGCCGACATCCTGATCGCCGGCGGACGTAATATGTATACCGCTCTGAAGGCGCGCATTCCGTTCCTGGACATTAACCAAGAGCGCGAATTCGGCTACGAAGGTTACCAAGGCATGCTCGAACTGGTGCGGCAACTGGCGCTGACTCTGGAAAGTCCGGTCTGGGAAGCGGTGCGCGCCCCGGCCCCCTGGAAAGCCCATAAGCCCGCCGCGCGCACCGCCAACGACGAAAGCATTGCCAACGCGCGGGCGGCGTAATATGGCCGAAATTGTTAAACGTAATAAAGCCCTGTCGGTCAGCCCGCTGAAAGCCAGCCAACCGATGGGCGGCTCTCTGGCTTGCCTGGGCTTTGACCGCGCCATGCCCATGCTGCATGGTTCCCAAGGCTGCACCGCGTTCGCCAAAGTGTTTTTCGTGCGCCATTTCCGCGAACCCATTCCCTTGCAAACCACCGCCATGGATCAAGCCAGCTCGGTGCTGGGCGCGGACGAAAACGTCATAGAAGGCATCAAGGCCATCGCCGAAAAATCCAATCCGGCGCTGATCATGGTCCTGACCACCGGCTTGGCGGAAACCCAAGGCGCGGACGTACACCGCAACGTGCGCGAATTTCGCGCCAAATACCCGGAATATGAGCATATCGCGGTGGTAGCGGTCAACACGCCCGATTTTACCGGCTGCGTGGAAACCGGTTACGCGGCGGCGATCTACGAACTGATCAACGCCTTGGTCCCCAACGCTGGCGACGCGCCCGGCAAACCCGGAGACCGGCAACGCCAAATCAACGTCCTGGTCAGCCCCATGCTCACGCCGGGCGACCTGGAAGCCTTACGGCATTTAATCGAACAATTCAACCTGCGGCCGCTGATTCTGCCGGACTTATCCGAATCGCTGGACGGCTGTCTCACCGACGACGAATTTTCTCCGGTCACCATCGGCGGAACCTCGGTTTCCGAGGTTTACACCCTAGGCGAAGCCAAGGCCACGCTGGTCATCGGCCCCTCGCTACGCAAGGCCGGCGAGTTGTTGGAGCAACGCACCGGCGTGACTACGCATTATTTCGACCATTTATACGGCTTGGCCGCCAACGACGCCTTGGTGGCGCTGTTGGCCGAGCTCAGCGAAATGCCGGTTCCGTCTATCATCGAACGCCAGCGCTCGCAATTGCAAGACGCCATGCTGGACACCCATTTCATGCTCGGGCAATTGCGGATAGCCATCGCCGCCGATCCGGATCAATTAAACGCCTTCGCTCAATTCGTCACCGGCATGGGCGCGGAAGTGGTAGTCGCCATCAGCGCCGCCAACGCCCCGATTCTGACCCAAATACCGGTGAGCAGCGTCAAAATCGGCGATTTGGAGGATTTAGAGCAACTGGCCAAGGAAAGCAAGGCGCAGCTTATTATCGGCAATTCGCACGCCGCGGCCAGCGCCGAGCGCCTAGGCGTACCCATTTTGCGCGCCGGTTTTCCGCTCTACGACATTATCGGCGGCTACCAAAAAACCTGGATAGGCTACCGCGGCAGCCGCCAAGCCTTGTTTGATCTGGCGAATCTAGTGATTAATTTTGCGCATGAGGAAATTGATCCCTATTACTCGCCGTATGCGCAAAAACCCGCCGACGAAGCCCAGGGTCATTTGTCATGTCATTAACCCGCCGCATGCACGTCGTGCAGAGCAACGAACAGAGAATGCCCATGGAAACCGCTATTAAAGTCGCTTTCGCCACCTCCGACATGCTGCACGTGAACCAGCATTTCGGTTCCGCCAAATCCTTCGCCGTCTACGCGGTAAACCCGGAACAGGCGGAAATGCTGGAAGCCGCCCAATTCGGCGAACTGGCGCAAGACGGCAATGAAGACAAACTAGCGGTAAAAATCAAACTGCTGGACGGCTGCTCCGCGGTGTATTGCCAAGCCGTCGGCGCTTCGGCGATCAAACAAATCATCGGCCAAGGCATACAGCCCATTAAAGTGCATGAAGGCAGTTTGATTAAAGATTTGATCGTCGACTTGCAAAACGAAATGAAATCCGGCCCCTCCAGTTGGCTGGCCAAGGCCATCAACCAGCATAAGTCCCCCGATCCGGGACGTTTCGATTCAATGGAGGACGAAGGATGGCAAGAATAAATCGTATTAACCCTAAAGGAGAAATTTTATGAGTCAAGCCGCTGCCGCCGTCGTCGCCGGCGACCCTTTTCTGGGCTCCGAAGTTGTGCGGGAAATCCTGAAACAACTGCGCGCCCTGGACACCTATGATACCTATGAAGGCTGGTCCGAGGAAAAAATCCTCGACCCCTTGGTGCTGACCAAGGAACGCAAGCGCGAAATCCCGATAGTAGGCGACCCGGACGAAACCACGCTAGCGCGAGTGAAAGCCTATTACAACACCATCGCCTCATTGATTGAAAAAAGATCGGGATTGATGGCGGTGCCGGTGATCAATATCACTCACGAAGGCTTCGGCCGCGCCTTTATACTGACCGGTAAACTAATCGTGGTGGACAAAACCCTGCGTGACGTGCACCGCTTCGGTTTCCCCAGCCTGGAAGATTTGACCGAAAAAACCGACGCCGTTATCGGCAAGGCCCTGACATTAATCGAACAATACCGCGAAGTCGCGGAAGCTTGAGAACGCGCCATGAGTGAAGACGATTTGAAATCCCTGGAAAAGGAAGTCAAAAAAAACAAACGCCTGGCCGCCGAACAAGCCGGGGTGCTACATGACTTGATCGAAGATCGCCTGCCGGATGCCTACGGCGAACTGATGGCGGTCGCCCAAGCCACGTACGACGCTTGCAAAGCCTGGGACGAAGCCAATAAAAAATTGTTGGCGGCCAGTCAACAAGCCGCTTGAGAGGTTATCATGAGCGAATTTATTACCGGCACCACATACGGCGGCGCGGTGTGGACCCCTAATTACGTCACCAATCTGAATGCCCGCACCTGCATCGGCTGCGGCCGTTGCTTCAAGGTCTGCCCGCGCGACGTGTTCGACTTGGTGGACCGCGACGAGCTATTGGAAGCAGAGGAATTCGACGACGATTACGGCGATTTCGAGGATGACGACAACACTCAGGTCATGACCTTGAAAAACGCCAACGACTGCATAGGTTGCGAGGCTTGCTCCAAGGTATGCCCAAAGGATTGCTTTACGCATCAGCCGAAAATGGCAGCCTAACCGTTTCAGATAATCCACCGGAGCCAGACACATGCCAAGACCCGAAAAACACGTATTCGTTTGCACCCAGAACCGGCCGCAAGGCCATCCGCGCGGCTCATGCACCGCCAGCGGCTGCGCCGAGGTCATGAACGAATTCATGAACGAAATTCAGGCCCGCAATTTGTTTGAAAAAATCGGCTTGACCAACACCGGCTGCATGGGGCCTTGCATGTTCGGACCCAGCGTGCTGGTCTATCCCGAAGGCGTCATGTACGGCAAAGTGAGCAAGGACGACGTCAAAACCATCATCGATCAACATTTGTTGGGCGGGGAACCCGTGGCGGCCTTGCAATTGCCGGCCGAGGTTTGGTGACATGACGACGGTGCGCTGGCTGGAGGAACGGGTGCTGTTCAGCCCGGACGTACCGGCGGCGGTCAACCAACTGCTGCAAGCCGGCGTGCTAGCCAACCACGCCGACAAGCCGCGCGCCGAACAATTGTTCAAGCAAGCCCAGCAATTGGACGCCAACTGCCTGCAAACCTACTTTGCCTTATACAAGTTTTACTTTTATCAAGGCCGCCTGCGCGAAGCCGAAGGCGAGGTACTGGCCGGCTTGCGCGCGGCGGCCAGTCTCGGCGGATTCGCCGAGGACTGCGCGGTGCTGGCGGAGCAAGGTCACGACATGTATTTTAGCGAGCCGGGCCTGTTTTATTTATACACCCTGAAAGCGCTTGCGTTTATCAAATTGCGCCTGGAGCAAGACGCCGAAGCCGAGCGGATTTTAGGCATTTTGCGCCGGCTGGACCCGGAAGACCGCTCCGGCGGCTCGGTCATCATGCAACTGGCCCAGGCGTTACAAGAGGATTAATAATGACCGAAGAATTAAACCGACAAATTGAACAACACCGCGCTTACGGCCACGAAATTTGCGCCCGCATCGCCGGCTATCTGCAAAAACTCGGCGTCAATGCCGAAGCGGCCGCCGCACCGAATTACGAAGCCGCCGTGTTCAATCTGCATACCGACCCGTACGCGCAAACCCAGGATTTAATCGGCTATTGGTATAACGCCGCGCAACAACGCGTGGGCCAGATCAAATTTCACAGCGACGGCAGTTGCTACGCAGAATACGACATTCTGCAGCCGCACCCCGGCAAAAAACACTGGTTCATTGAAGCCATCAACGTGTGGGGAAGGCAAGACGGCCTCAAGGTAGAAGCCAAACTATTGGAGCAACCGCAATAAACAGCATGCAAGACTTCAAGCTGATTTACGAATTATTACTTGACGCCTGCGCCAGTAAGGACGCGGCGGGTGAAATATTGATCGGCTTGGTGTGGACGTTCTGCCGCGGCGAGAATTCCGATCATTTGGGGCTGGCCATGAGCCCCGGCGCGGCGACCCGCGTGCTGCCGTGGCCGGGTGAACTGCGCGGCAAGCCGGTCGCCGAACTTACCGCCTGGATTCGCTCCTGGGAGCCCTACCAAGCCGCCATCGGCATGGCGGCTATCAATTATTGCCTGAACGCGCGCGCGCTACCGGAATCCATCGCCGTCGGCGGCATCGGCGAATTTCCCAATCTGGCGGTGTTCGACCATTTTTTGCCGCAATTGCTCGGCAAAAACGTCGTAGTGATCGGCCGCTATCCCGGCCTGGAACGCTACCGCGAACAAATGCATCTGAGCGTGCTGGAGCGGCAGCCGCAAGCCTGCGATCTGCCTGACAGCGCCTGCGAATACCTGCTGCCACAAGCCGATTGGGTATTCATCACCGCTAGTTCGATTCCGAACAAAACCTTTCCGCGTCTGGCCGAGCTATCCCGTTCCGCCGTGACGGTATTGATGGGGCCAACCACCCCTTGGTTGCCGCAATTGCACGAATTCGGGGTCGATTATCTGGCCGGCGTCGAAATTCTGGACAGCGGCGCGTTGCGGCAAACCATAGCCGAGGGCGGCGGCGTCAACATTTTCCGCCACGGCCTGCGCTACCGCATCGCCCAATTGACGCCCAACGTCAGCCTGGATTGGCTAAAGCGGCAAATCGCCGACTGCGCCGCCGAAAAACAAGCGCTGACCCAGGCCATGGAAGCCTGGTATCAGGCCGGCAACAGCCGGCGCTTTCCCGATTACGCCTTGCTGGAGCAAACCAACGCCCGCCTGTCGCGGCTGGACAGTAGCTACAAACCGTTGTGGGACAGCCAACCCACGCAAGCCGCCGGGTAAACGCCATGTCCAATCTGGCGCAACATAGGCTATTGCTGTATTACAAGGGCGACATCAGCGCCCTAACGCTATTCGCGCAACAAGCCGACGGCGGCGTTTGCTTTCCGGAAAAACTGCCGGCTTTGGCTGAAACCCTGGACGAAGACTACATCTTGGCCAGCAAAATCGCCCTGCATCCAAGCGTATTATTAAACAGCGTCAACGGTTTGCTGCGACTCGAACCCAATTTGCTGGTCCTGGAACACGATTTTTCCGAATGCGTGGACGCTCCCGGCGGCGTGATTACCGTGCACATGGCCAGATTCAATGTACTGGACCCGCCCAAACAACTGCTGGCCAGCCGCGGCCTGAGCCTAAAAACCTTGCCGGAGCTGCGCGGCCGGCCGCCGGCCGAGATGGAGTTGCTGCGCCGCGCCTATGTCAAACTCATGGAATCCTGAATGTTTGATTTCGCGGATTTTTCCATCGACGCCTCTATTCCCGAAAACGCTGAATTTTCCGGCGGCCCCTATATACCCGACGCCGCCGAATGCATGCGCTGCGGCATGTGCGTCAGCCATTGCCCCACCTTCCGCCTCACGCAAATCGACGCCGAAACCCCGCGCCAACGCATCCGCACCTTAAGCAAGCTGCTGGTCGAGGATGCGCCGCCTAACGCGCAAGAATTATTCCATTTGGACAACTGCCTGCAATGCCGCGCCTGCGAGGCCGTCTGCCCCAGCCGCATGCCTTATTCCGCGCTATTTGAACAAGCCTTGGCGCAACGCCCGCCTAAATTGGGTCGCTTGGCGCGGCTGGCGTTTTATTTGATCGAACACAAGCGCTGGCGCTACGCCCTCTTGCCCATCGTGCGTCTATACGCCAAGTTGTTTGAAAATACGCCTAGACATGATTTAAAATTTTGGCGGCTTTTCGGTCTGGACTCGGCCGCCGCCGCATTGCAAGCGCCGGCGCTAGGCGCGCTGCCCGGCTTCTTCCCAGCCGCCGCCAAACGCGGTACGGTAGCCTTGTTCACCGGCTGTCTGGCCGAACACCTCGACCGCCTCGCGCTGGAGGCCGCCGTTAAGCTGCTCAACGCCATCGGTTATAACGTGATCGCACCGCCGGAACAAAGCTGTTGCGGCGCGCTGCACCAGCACGCCGGCCTCTCGGCGGCGGCATTGCAAGCCCAAAACCAGGCCGTGTTCAATGCTCTGGACGTGGACGCAGTATTGCACGCCGCCAGCGGCTGCGGCGCGGTATTAAGCGAATACCCTGGAGACGGCGAAGCCGAACGCCGCTTTCGCGACCGGCTGCAAGACGCCGCGGAATTTATCGCCGCCCACTGGCCGGACGATCTCACGCTAAAACCCCTAGCGCAAACCGTCGCCGTGCACGAACCCTGCAGCCAACGCAACGTACTGAAAAACCAGCAAGCGGTTTACGACCTGCTGGCCAAAATTCCACAACTGCAAGTACAAGCATTGGCGGGCAACAACCTCTGCTGCGGCGCCGGCGGCGCCTACTTCCTAACCCACCCGGAAAATGCCGCCGCGCTGCGGGACATAAAACAAGAACACATGCAAGCATCCGGCGCGGACTGCATCGTCAGCGCCAACTACGGCTGCGCGACTTGGCTACAAACCGAAGCCTTGCCGGTAATACATCCATTGCTTTTATTAAGCAGGCAGTTATAAAGAAGCAATTCCCAATCTTATCTGGAATTTCCTACCTTGAGGTTGCTTATTCTTGCTCATTCAAGCTCCCATCTTTCACCCAAGACGAACTGTTCAGTTTTAGAACTCCGGAAGAACGAATTCCCCAAGAACCATCCGCCGCGGACTGAACCGAAATGAAGCCGTGGATAAACCCTATTGGTGAAGCGCGGCAATAATATCGGCCACCAATTTACCCGTCCCTACGGTATCAAACATGTTTTCGCCCTGTTCATGAGACAAGCCAAATCGAGCCACCACTAAATCTTCCGATGGCACAATCACCAGATACTGTCCCAGCAAGCCCCCAGGGCGCGCCCGCACCGGGAATCAAACCGGGCCGATTAAGCCAGAATCCGGCCCAGCGCAGTATCCACCTAACGGGCGGCGCGTTGTTGCCGCTCGCAATAAGTTTTCTGGAACAAGGCGAGTAATTGCGAAAACTCCGAACACCCGCCCACCGTCATTCAATATTCTGCACCTGCTCCCGCATTTGCTCAATCAACACCTTCAATTCGATGGAAATTTGCGTCATCTCCCTGTCCGCCGATTTGGAGCCTAAAGTGTTAGCCTCTCGGTTCATTTCCTGCATCAAAAAATCCAAGCGCCGGCCCACCGGCTCGGACTGACCCAAGCTATGCGCGACCTCATTGATGTGCAGCGCCAAACGGTCCAATTCCTCCGACACATCCAATTTTTGCGCCCACAGCAACAACTCCTGCTCCAAGCGGTCAGCCTCCGGCTCCCGCGCCAACTCGGCGATCCGCAACATAAATTTTTGCCGCAAACCTTGCATCACCTCCGGCATGCGGCCTTGCGCGGCGTTCACCAAGTGCGTCATTTTCCGCCCGCGCTCCAGTAACAAATCCTTAATTTGCGCCCCTTCCCGCGCCCGGGCCGCCAACAAATCCTCCAAGGCCTTGGTCAGCAGTTCCAGCAAGGTTTGCAATAACTGCTGTTTATCCCATTCGTTTTCTTGCTGCACGCCGGGAAAGGCCAACACCTCCAACGCCGAAAACGGCCTGGATTGCAGCATTCGCCCCTCAATGTCCGCGGCGGCCTCTAGTAAAACGGCGACCAAATCATAATTCACCGCCAGCGGCCGCGCGTTGGCAATTTTTTTAAAACTGAAGCAGCATTCAATCTTACCGCGCTTGACCCTGTCGCCTATCATCCGCCGCAAATCCATTTCAGCGAATCGTAAACGCTCCGGCAATTTCACGCTAATATCGCAATAGCGATGATTAACCGAGCGTAACTCACAACTCCAGGCCAAATCCTGGACTATGGCTTCAGCGTCGGCGTAAGCCGTCATACTTTTAATCATTACACTTGCCCTTAATCAGGTTATCCTTAATCAGGTTGTCCTTAATCCAACCGCTTCCACGCTCATTCCTTAACCGGACGCTTTTCCAATTTCCGCTGTAAGGTGCGTCTATGCATATTCAAGGCTCTGGCCGCCGCGGAAATATTGCCGTCGTGCTGCATCAACACTTTTTGCAAATGTTCCCACTCCAAGCGTTTCACCGACAGCGGATTATCGCTAATCGCCACCGAAGCGTCGCCCTCGTTTTTATATAAAGCGTTGACTATCTCATCCGCATTCGCCGGTTTGGTCAAATAATGTATCGCCCCCAGTTTAATGGCTTCCACCGCGGTAGCGATACTGGCAAACCCGGTCAACATGACGATTTGAGTATTGGAATCCAAGGAAATCAGCTTTTTGACCATTTCCAGCCCGGATTCAAAACCGATGCGCAAATCAATCACCGCATACTCCGGCTCGGTTTGCTCGGCCAACAGCATGGCGGCGGCGATATCGTTCGCCACGGACACCTGAAAATTACGCTTCTCTAAAGCCGGCTTCAACACCGAGCAATAAGTCACGTCATCGTCCACCAATAACAACTGCGGTTTATCCGGTGCTAAGTTGCTCATCCGCGCGCTCCATGGTCAAAAGCGGTAACAGAATTTCCACGCAAGCGCCGCCCGCGTCCAAATTCTCGAAGCGTATTGTACCGCCTAAGCGCCTGATTGTGGTGTAGGTCAAAAACAGCCCCACCCCCATGCCCTGTTTATTGCTCTTGACCGGCTGCGTGCCGGCGAAAGCGATAAACTCGCGCGGCAAACCGGGGCCATAATCCCGAATTCTCAGCATCAATTCACTCCAAGTCCACTCCGCGTAAAACTCGATGCCGGCGTCGGCGTTCGTCACCTCCGCCGCGTTGTTCAAGATATTAATAATGGAATGCGTGACCGTGCGTTCCGCGACAATTTGCGCCTCTTGCTCCACTTGCTGCGAAATCGTCAATTTGAGCTTGGTTGTCGGGTTATGCGCCCGCCATTGCCGCAACACCTCGTCCATATATTCCGACACCAGCATCGCCTGGCCGGATTCAGCGCGCATTTCGCCGGCCGACTCCGACATCACCGACAAAGCCTGTTTACAACGTACAATCTGCTCCTGCATGATCGTCAATTTTTGGCGCAGTTCGGGAAACTGCTCCACCGACGCTTCCTGCATCAGCTCATGCGTCAAAATCGCAATAGTACCTAACGGCGTGCTCATCTCGTGCGCCGCGCTGGCGGCCAGCGTACCTAACGCCACCACGCGTTCGTCGCGTAACGCGCTTTCCCGCGCCTCGGCCAAGTTCCGTTCGCGGTCGCGCAAAGTCTTGGACAACTCGACCACGAAAAAAGCAACCAATCCGGCGCTAAAAACAAAACCGAACCACATGCCGAACACGTGCAAATTATAATAACGCTGATCGTTAATCATATGTATTCTCAGCATCGTCTCCGGAGACACGTCCGGAATCGGCTGATGCATCATATGCGGCTCCACCGCCGGCAACGGCACGTTATAGGCAATCAACACCGTATACACGCTAGAGGTAATAATCACCATATTCCACGCATAAGACTGCGGCAACATAATCGCGGTCACAATCAACGGCAATAAAAATACCCAGATAATCGGATTAGAAGCGCCGCCGGTCAAGTACAATAAATACGCCAGGGCGAACACGTCCATGCAGATTTGCGAAAAAATCTCGTGCTCGGTCACCTCTTCCGTGGTGCGCAAACGCAACCAAGTATAAAGATTAAGAATTGAAATCGCGAAAATAGCCAACCACAACTGATTTTGCGGCAATTCGACGCCCAGGCCGTCCACCACCAGCAGCACGGAGGCGATAACCAAAAACAGCATCAAATTGCGCAAAATATACAGCCATTTAAGATTCTCGCGAATCGACAATTGTGTTTTCGGCAGCAATAATGCAAACATAGGCAAACCGCCTCGCGGAGCGGAAAATCAAACTAAAATGCGGCGCTATCCCGGCCTTATTCGGAAGCCAGCAACTCGCCGGAACTCAACGGCGGCTCGTAAGCCACCCCTTCTTGAAAATAACGGCTAGGATTGCTCGCCACCTCTCTGGCGGCCAAAAACTGAGCGTAATAATTGCGCGAGGCGAAACCGAAAGACGGCCCATCATAGCTGGCGACGATTTTGCCGAAATCCTGGCCCATTTGATCTTGCGCCCGCTTCATGCCGCCAATGCCGTGATTATAAGATGTCACCGCCGCCGGCCAATTCCCCAGTTTATTGTAAGCATGGCTCAAATAACGCGC
This sequence comes from uncultured Pseudomonadota bacterium, assembly GCA_903928965.1. Lineage (GTDB taxonomy): Bacteria > Pseudomonadota > Gammaproteobacteria > Methylococcales > Methylomonadaceae > Methylomonas. The sequence continues at coordinate 8,196 of CAIYSZ010000104.1, read as the reverse complement.
GGCCCCATTGGCCGATGCGATAGGGTCCAAGCGCCGGTCCACTTTGTCACTGCCTGGGATAAAGGTTTTGGCGGCCGGCTTAGTAAACTGCCACAAACCGACCGCGCCGGCGGAAGACTTAGCCTTCAGCTGAAACGAAGACTCCACGTGCGGCAAATAAGACAAATCCTCCGGCAAACCGGAACTGCGGAAAATGCGCCGGAAATGCCGGTCGTAACGGCCGCTGATTTCCAAACCGCGCTTAAACCGCTCGCGAATTCCGCGCTGACTACGCACCCGCTCGCTTGCGCCGTAAACCGTGCTGGCCGGCTTACCGACCGCCGCCAATTTGCTTAAAACCAGCTGGTCATCCGCATCCAAATCCGCGCCGTAACGCAACTTGCTTTCCAAACCGGCCAACTTACCCCGCCAATAATCCTTGCGTTGACTGATTAAATCCCTTTGTTCCTCGGTCAGGCCTTCCCCGACCGGACCCGGTAGATGCAAGATTTCATAAATCACGTCCAAATGGCGGTCGTCATGTATCGCCACCTGTGAACGCGGCCACACGCCATAAGTTTTGCGCCAAAAATCCACTGCCGGGGCCAAAGACAAAGGCATCGGAAAATCGCCGGAATAAATCACCGGATTATCCGGGGCCGCCCGCGGGCTGAGCGGAGGCTCCGGTTTATTCAAAGCCAAATTAGATTTCTTGGCGCCGCCGCCGCAAGCCGTCATCACTAGCGCTACCGCCACAAACCACCCAAGGCGCGCGATGCGCCGATACAGCAAATGCTCGCTCAATTTCCGCTCCCAATTAAACACTTAGCCGATTAAACGCCAAACCGTCTTAAGAATTTTAGTGCAGCTGAATCAAGATTACAATAAATTGCTAACAACATCACAAAATGAGCCGCCCTTAAAGAACGGCATGCCGGACGCGCCTCATACCAACCGGCATGCCGCGGGCTCGAATCTCAAGCAAATTTATCATTCTTGCTTTGAATGTGTTCCTGTTCGCTTTCCGTCCTTCCTTCCCGCGCTAAAAATTGGGCGGGAGGCAACGCTTCAATTTCTAGCTATTCGCCGGAATCTAATAAACCTCTATCGCCTGAAACAAGATATTGGTCGTCATTTTGATCGCGGCAAATCCCTGTTTCGTGACGTATCGTTATAAACTCAGATTGGTTAAGGAGTCTCTGATTATTTCGTGATTTCAAATTTAGCAGTCAATTCAATCAACGTGTTGCGCATCTATTTTTCTTGAAAAGCCCTATTAACCATAGACGCCTGAAGGAATCTCCGATTCAATCAATTTTTCAAGAAAATACGGCCCATAACTCATTGATCAAAGGTTCCTTAACCAAGTTCGGAAATAACCGCGATCAATAGCCCCCCTGTTAAGTCGTTGACTATTTTCTAGACATTACCAATAAAATCATAGAATTGACGGAAAAAAGCAAAGTGATGCATGAACTTACGAGCCTTCCCGCGATTCCGCGCCCAAATTCGGCAACGGCCGCGCCAGACCCATTGCGTGCCGGCCCAGTAATCGACGCGCGCCCGGCAAATGATCCAAAACAGCCAACCCAAAGTTACGCGCCGCCGCCGCCGGCCCCCAATCCGTGGAAAAAATTCTGACTAAGCCATCGGTAAACCCAATAGTCTGATCATGATCGGCCTGACGCAAGTTTTGATAACGTCGCAATAAATCCGGCGCGCCCAAATCGCCGCCCTGCCGCCGTCGGGCGCGCAGTAAATCCGCCAAGGCAGCCGCATCGCGCATGCCTAAATTAAAACCCTGCCCCGCCACCGGATGCAATTGATGCGCGGCGTTGCCGACGATGACCGCGCGTCCGGAAAACATGGCCCCGGCGCGAATCAAACTCAATGGAAACGCCCGCCGCGGCGCGGACAGACGCAAAGCCCCCAAACGATAACCGAAACAATCCTGCAAGGCCGCCAAAAAATCCGTCTCCCCGCCCGCCATTAACGCCCGCGCCTGCTCATGACTGCGCGTCCAAATCACCGCCGCTTCTTTAGGAGCCAACGGCAGCAGGGCCAACGGCCCGAACGGCGTAAACCGCTCGAACGCGGTATCGTGATGCGGCAAACCGGTATGCACCGCGGTTACCAGCGCGGTTTGCCCGTAATCAACCGTGTGTTGCGGAATATCCAACAAGCGACGCACCGTGGATTGCCCCCCGTCGGCCCCGACCACCAAAGCCGCCGTCACATTGAGCGACTCGTCTTGACGTTTCAAACAGACGTGCGCCGCCTCGGCCGAAGACATCAAACCCACCAGCCTAGCGCCGTACAACACCTCCACGCCCGCACGCTCCGCCTGTTCCGCCGCCTGCCGCTCCAAATCGCGCCCCAGAATCACATATCCCAAGGCCTCCACACCCTGCTCATCCGCATCCAGCCGGGTTTTAGCGAAATGACCGCGATCGGAAACATGAATCCGCCTGATCGGGGCCGCCCGCTGGGCCGCCAGCTCCCAAATCCCCAAATCCTCCAGCAAGCGCACCGTACCGGCGGACAAGGCCAAGGCGCGCTCGCCCAACGGCGACGCGTCCAACTCCCGGCGCGTCGCCGCCTCGACAATCGCTACGCTCAAACCGCCGGCGCGCAACGCCAAGCCCAGACAGTTGCCGGCCAAACCCGCGCCGGCAATAATCACATCATAATCATGCGTCATTATCATCTTGCTCCATTCAATCTCCCGCTTGCATCAAGGCCTCTATCTCGGCCACGCTCTTCGGCGCGGCGGCGGTCAATACTTCATATCCGGACTCCGTAACCAACACGTCATCCTCGATGCGGATGCCGACCCCGCGCAAATCCAGAGCCGCCTCGACGCAATCGGCCGGCACATACAAACCCGGCTCCACCGTCAACACCATGCCCGGCTCCAGCAAACGCCACTCGCCGTCGATCTTATACTCCCCCACATCATGCACGTCCATGCCCAGCCAATGTCCGACGCGATGCATATAAAACCGCTTATATTTCTCATCCCGGATCAAGTCCGCGGCCTCGCCGTCCAGCAAGCCCAAATCCAGCAAACCCTCGGTCAGCACCCGCACCGACGCGTCGTGAGCCAGATTCCAGGCCGCGCCCGGCCTGATTTCCGCCAACGCCGCAGCCTGAGCCGCCAACACCCATTCATACATGCGCTTTTGCGCTTGGCTAAACCTGCCGGACACCGGAAACGTCCGCGTAATATCCGCCGCGTAATGGTCGCACTCCACACCAGCATCGATCAACAGCAAATCGCCGTCGCGTAATTGAGCGCTATTCTCCACATAGTGCAGCACGCAAGCATTGGCTCCGCCAGCCACGATAGACGGATAGGCCACCGCGCGCAAACCTTGGCTGGCGAACTCATGCACCAACTCCGCCTCGATCTGATACTCGAACATCCCCGGCCGGCAAGCGCGCATCGCCCGCGCGTGCGCCGCGGCCGACACCGCCGCGGCCCGGCGCATCAAACCCAATTCCGCGTCGGATTTGCGCAACCGCATTTCATGCAAAATATGCTCCAGGGACGCCAAATCCGTGGGTGCAGAAACGCCGGAGCGCGACAGCTTACGCACCCGGTGTATCCACTCCAACAACTTAATATCCAGTTCGCTATCCCTGCCCAAGGGATAAAACACTTTTCGCTTATTTTGCAGCAAGTCCGGCAAAACCTTATCCACTTCGGCGATTGGAAACGCCTGATCCGCCCCAAAATCCAGCTTTGCGCCTTCCAAACCGGCATGCGCGCCTTCCCACAAGGCTTTTTGCGGATCGAACTCGCGGCAAAACAACACATATTCGCCCTGTTCACGGCCGGGAATAAACACCGCCAAAGCGTCCGCTTCATTAAACCCGGTCAAATAATAAAAATCGCTATCCTGGCGGAATGGATAATGCACATCCCGATTCCGCAACGCCTGCTCGGCACCGGCTATAATCGCAATATTGCCTGCGCCCACCAGCGCCAGCAACGCCGCGCGGCGGCGTTCAAATTCACCTCGCGCCATCGTTCACCCCTGCGCCAGCTGAGCGGTTTGAAAATGCTCTCTTATGGTAAACACCGCCACGCGGATATATTCGCACACCTCCATCAACGCCGCGGCGTCTTCCTCGCCCGCCACACGGCTATCAATACGGGAAAACTCACTCATATCCCGCGTAATCTCCGCCAACTCGCGCGGCCAATCGCCGCCGGCCGCGCAACTCAAACCGAACAAATATCCCCTGCACCAATTCCCCAAAGCTTCCGCTTGCTCGAACAAAGGCTGCGCCGCGTCCGGCAAAAACAATTCGAAGGTAAACGAAGCAAAATCCGCCAAGCCGGCGCGCGTACGCTCGAACAACTGTAGCAGCACTTGTTCGCCGGACTCGGAAGTCCCCAACTCACCGCCCAAAATTTCATGCAACCAATCCAATGCATCCAGATTCGCCGCCACTGACAACATTCCGCTCGCCATGCCATGCGCTTCCGCCGCATCCAAATCCGCATCCAAATCTTCCAAAACCTCATCTACATCTTGATACAACATTACTTCATCCGCATAAAATAATTAAAATCCGCCTAAAAACCCTGTCTATGCTAACATTTACGCATCCAGACGCTCTAAGCTTAACTTACGACGTATTGCTCAATATACCGCTTAAACGTAACCGCGCCTAGTAGCGACCTAACATCAATTTTCCCAAAGCCGTCCGCCCGCCCGCCCCCATGCACAACACCGACGAATCGCCGAACCTGCAATCCGAACTCAATGCCTTGGAAACCGCCATTGACGCCTTGATTAACCGGTGCCAGCAACTAAAAATCGAAAACCAGGCCTTGCAAACGCAACAACAAGCCCTGGAGATAGAACAATCCCGGCTGCAAGAAAAAAACCGCGAAGCCAAAACCCGCATCGACGCCCTGCTCGCCCGCCTGAAAACCCTGGAACCCGAATCATGAACGCAACCTCCGCCGTAACCGTCAAGATTCTGGAAAAAGACTACCGCATACTGTGCGCGCCGGAACAACAGCAAACTCTTTTGCTATCCGCTCAGCGGCTCGACCGGCAAATGAAGGAAATCCGCGACGCCGGCAAAGTCATCGGCGCGGAAAAGATCGCCGTGCTGGCCGCTCTGAATCTGGCGCACGAAATCAGCGCCGACATGGACGACCAGCCCGCGGAAACATTGCAAAAAATCATAAGCCTGAGAAGTAAAATCGAAAATATTCTAAACGGCGAATGAAATTGCTTTATAATCTTAATCCAATCTCCTGCGGCGTTCGAGCAGTGCTGGGTGTTTCCTGAACCTATATTTACCCCGGAAGCCGTTTACCTTTCATGTGAGCATGCCTGTCTTCTCAGGAAGCCTAATTGTCTGGATCTGGTCTCCACTTGAACCGTCGGTTCAAGGACGAAAGTACGAGACGGCGCAGGCGGGAGGTTTTTATTGTTTCTTAACGTTCCCGCCCGGCCAGCAAACGTTCAATATTACTCCGGTGCCGCGCCAAAAGCACCAAGGAAATCAATACAAAAGTCAAGGTCAGCGGCTTATCGCCCACTAAAAACCACACATAAAACGGCGTCAGCAACGCAGCCGTCAGGGCCGACAAAGAAGAAATCCGCCCGATCTTGTACACCAACAACCAAGTACCCGACACCAGCAAACCCAACCACAAATTGACGCCCAAAGTCAAACCGAAAGACGTCGCCACTCCCTTGCCGCCTTTAAATCCGAAAAACACCGGATACAAATGCCCTAGAAAAGCGCCGAACACCACCGCCGACAACAACACGCTATCCGCCTCCAGCGCCTTGGCCGCCAACACCGGAATCAAACCCTTCAACGCATCGCCGGCCAAAGTAATCGCAGCCGCTTTCTTGCCGCCGATACGCATCACGTTCGTCGCCCCCGGATTGCCGGAACCCTGCTCGCGCGGGTCGGCCAACCCCATTAGTTTACACACAATAATCGCGCTGGAAACCGAACCGGTCAAATAAGCCGCGGGGGCCAACAACCACAGAAACATGAAAACCTCATTTAATTAATCTTGAACCACCGAGTTTTTTACCCGATACTAACTGCAAAAAGAAGCTACCCGTCCCCGGGATAAATCTTGTCTCAAGCCTATCACTCTAAGCCTTGCAGCCGGAGGCGGTTGGCGAAGCGGCAATCATCCCGGCTTAAACAGGCAGCCGATAAACTCTAAATCATAACCGGAAACCAGCATGGATATCATTTTTTTAGACGGTTTAGTAGTCGAAACCGTCATCGGCGTTTACCCATTGGAACGCAATATCAAGCAAAAAGTTATCTTTGACCTAGAAATGGCCTGGGACATCCGCCGCGCCGCGGAAACCGACGATATCGCCCATGCCCTGGATTATAAAGCCGTGTCCGACCGGGTTATCGAATTTGTCGCCGCCAGCGAATATTTTCTAGTAGAAACCCTGATCGAAAACCTGGCAAAAATCTTGTTGCAAGAATTTTCAATACCCTGGGTGAAAATAACGCTCAATAAAAAGGGCGCCATCCCCGAAGCGGGCGGCGTAGGCATCAGCATAGAACGCGGACAAAGGCCATGACCTTAGGATACATCAGCATAGGCAGCAATATAGATCAGGAAATCCACATCCCCGCCTGCCTGCTCGACCTGAAGAAAGCATTCGGGGCCATCCGCTGCTCCAGTTTGTACGAAAGCGAAGCCGTCGGCTTCGCCGGGGCCAGCTTTCACAATCTAGTGGCCGAATTCAATTCCCATCTCAGCGCTCGGGAAGTCGGGAAACGCCTACGCCAAATCGAACTTGACCATGGCCGTAAAAGCAACAGCATCAAATTCTCATCCCGCACCCTGGATTTAGATTTAATCCTCTATGGCGATCTGATCACCCGCGAAGGCGGCCTGCACTTGCCGCGCCCTGAAATCGAACAATACGCTTTCGTGCTGGAGCCGCTGGCGGAAATCGCCGGCGGCAGCCGCCATCCCGTCAGCGGCAAAACCTATGCCGAATTATGGCGCGCTTTCGACAAAAGCCAGACGCGGCAAGATAAAATTCCGGCTAACTGGAAGTCAAACGAACAATTCGCGGCCACCGTCCACGATCAAAAACTGACCGGCGACATAACTTAAATTGTATCTACGTCCGGCAGGCTTATTTCAATGTGGCCAGTAAACGCTTTCTAATAAAATAGCAAGCAGCCAACGAAAACAACACCGGCAACTGAGTAAAAAGAATCTCCAGCGTGCTATGCGGCGCCACCGACCCCGCCAACGGCGTTAAAATTAAAAACTTAGCCAGCCACCACGTCAGCCAATAGCCCACCAGGCCGATAACCGACCAATTCAACAAAGGTCCGCCATGGTTTTTCGCCGTCATATAAAACCAGACCAACATCAAAATACCGCATAATTTTGCTAAAAAATACATAACTCCCCCCCTCTTAAGAAACTTTAGCCGGGACAATCAAGCTAACGACGCAAAAGGCCGTAAGTGCAAAGCCGGCCTTAGCGATCGGGGATGATCATCGGGGGACGGCGTGAATACCGCCCCGTGGGCTTGGAGCCCGCATTCATGCGGGCTACACCCCCGCCAATCATCCCCGGCCGCCAAGGCCTCAAATGGTTAGCTAGCTTTTAGGTTTGTCCCGAACTGAACGTGTAGCTTATATTTATTGTTCAACCGACCGCGCCGTAACGGCAATGTAATCAAAAACCGCCGTCAGTTCAACCTAAAATTATGCGCGCGCAAAACTCTCCGCAATCAGCCCGGAACGTGGGCGCTTTCTAGCCGTGTTTTTCTAAAAGCTGTTGACAAGGCAAACAATAACGGCAAGCAATCGCTTGCCGCCGCGCCTCCGGAATCGGCTCGCCGCATTCCTCGCAATGCGTGGCCGACTCGCCACGGTAAATCCCTTTACGGGTTTCCTCTAAAAACAATTCCGTCATTTGCTGCATCCGTTCCGCAATTGCGTCCGCGCCGCCGGCCCAAGCTGTAGACATAAGCCAACCTCCTACCACTAACATCTAAAAAAGTACAAACATATAACCCATTTTAAACCGGCCGAGGCCGGAAAAAACCTCATTGCAAAACCAACCACCCAAGGCCTTGGCGCCAGCAGCCTTTAACCGCCAATAGTGCGATACCAATTCGCTCTACCCAGCACTTTCCTAACAGCTTAGGTCAAGACAAACCGCAAAGCAACCAACCACCC
>CAIYSZ010000103.1 GCA_903928965.1 uncultured Pseudomonadota bacterium | reverse complement strand
CGGCGGCGCCGAGGGAGGCGTTGGGCTTGCCGCTTCTGGCTTGGGCGATGTTTCTGGCCTGGGCGACGCGGGCGCGGATGGCGGCGCTGGGTTCTTCTTTTATTTCGCCGCGTAGTTCGGCGATGGAGACGCGCGGGACTTCTAGGTGGATGTCTATGCGGTCCAGCAGCGGCCCGGAAATGCGGGCGCGGTAGCGTTGCACTTGTTCTGGGCTACAGTGGCAGCGGCTAGAGGCGTCGCCGAGGTAGCCGCAGGGGCAGGGGTTCATGGCGGCGATGAGTTGGAAGTTGGCCGGAAAGTCGGCTTGGCGGTTGGCGCGGGAGATGGTGATGCGTCCTGTTTCCAGGGGTTCGCGCAGGACTTCCAGCACTTTGCGGTCGAATTCGGGCAGTTCGTCCAGGAACAAGGCGCCGTTGTGGGAGAGGGAGATTTCGCCGGGCTTGGGGTTGCCGCCGCCGCCGACCAGGGCCGCCGCCGAGGCGGTGTGGTGCGGGGCGCGGAATGGGGGCAGCCGCCAGCGTTTGGGGTTTACGCCTTGTTCGCTGATGGAGGCGAGGGCGGCGGTTTCCTGGGCTTGTTGTTCGCTTAAGGGCGGCAGGATGCTGGGCAGGCGGGCGGCGAGCATGGATTTGCCGGCGCCGGGCGGTCCTAGCATGAGGAGGTTGTGCGCGCCGGCGGCGGCGATTTCCAGGGCGCGTTTGACGTGGTATTGGCCGTTGACGTCGGCGAAGTCCAGTTCGTATTCGGGTTCTTGGTCCGTGATGGGTGGGGCCGGGGTCAGCGGCTGGCGGCCATGCAAATGGGCGCATACGTCGAGCAAGTTTTGCGCCGGCAACAGGTGCGCGTCCTTGATGAGGGCGGCTTCGGCGGCGTTCTGTTGCGGCAGAATCAGGGGGCGGCCTGCGTCGCGGCTGTGCAGGGCTACCGGCAGCGCGCCGGGTATGGCGCGCAGTTCGCCGCCGAGGGAGAGTTCGCCTATACATTCGTATTGCTTGAGTGCGTCGCCGGGGATTTGTCCGGAGGCGGCGAGTATGCCGAGGGCGATGGCAAGGTCAAAGCGGCCGCCGTCCTTGGGCAAGTCGGCGGGAGCTAGGTTGACGGTGATGCGTTGCAGCGGGAATTCAAAGCCGGAGCTGATGATGGCGCCGCGCACGCGGTCCTTGCTTTCCTTGACGGCGGTTTCCGGCAGGCCGACGATGTTGAGCGCCGGCAAGCCGTTGCTGACCAATACTTCGACGGAGACTAGCGGCGCTAAGACGCCGGCCCGGCCGCGGGTGTACGACAAAGCCAGCGCCATGCGATTATGGGTTCAGCAGTTGCTGTTCCAGCGCGGCGACGCGTTTTTCCAGCTCCTCAAGCTTGGCGCGGGTTTTGGCGAGGACGGCTTTTTGCACTTCAAATTCTTCGCGGCTGACCAAATCCAATTTGGATAGAGCGGTTTGCAGCAGGGCGTGAACGTTTTTTTCGAGGTCTTCCTTAAAATGGTTTAAGCCGGGCGGAATGGATTTGCTTAACCGGTCGGCAAGTTGGTCTAATTGTGGCGGTTCAAACATAGGGTTTCATCTCCTTAGGTTTTTTGGGGGTTGCGCGGGTTGTGCTCGCGGCAGATTTTCTCGGTATCATCCCTGTCTAGCGCTTGTTGCGTCAAGCCGCAAAGGTAATGGTTCTCCTTCACGGTGAAATAGCTGCAAGTGCGGCAAAGGCCGAAGCTTTTGGATTGGTTGGCTTGTTGCAGCACGCTCAGGGTGGTTTGCAAGGCTTCGCCAATATCGATAAACTTGAGTTGGCTGACTTGCTGTTCCGCTTGTTTGAACAATTCCAGCGGTTTTAGTTCATTGATCAGCCGTTCGCCGGATTCGGTGAGGCTGAGATGGATGACGCGGGCGTCTTGGCTGGAAACGGTTTTTTCCAGCAGATTTTTGCGTTCCAGCAGTTGTATGGTTTGCGAAACGGTGCCCTTGGTCAGGCCTAGGTATTCGGCGACGGCGGCGTGGGTGTTGCTGTATTTGTTGCAATGCGCAAGGTAGTCCAGCACTTGGCCGTGCACCGGTTGCAGACCGAGCGCCGCGTATTTTCTGCGCTGTTCCGAGCGTAATAATGAGCTGATGCGTTCTATCAGTCTAAAGGTTTCTAATTCCAGCATTTTTTTATTTTATCATAGCCTAATGCGGATAACTATTGATATATAGCAAGATTAGGTTATCTTGAGCGGGTTTTTTTTGCGCCGAAAAATTTTAGGTTGCGGATGCGTTGATTCGCGTTGCCGGCATTCCAAGGGCTGATTGTATTGGGAGCGCCGGGCGGGAAGGGCGGACTAGGCCGGCGCGGCATGGGTCATGGCCGCGCCGGCCAAGGGTTGCGGGTTGGCGTTGGGAGGTGGATATTGACGCAAGAAGTGGTTGGTTGTAAAATTCTATGGTTATGTCAGATAAATTACCCGATCTTATAGACCCTATCGCGCTTGCCGAAAGACGGGCTGTGTTGTCAGGCGCGATTCCCGTTGCCGCTCTGACGCGGTTATCTGATTTAGTCGCCGAGCCGGAGGGTGAAGTCCGGGTTGAAGTCAGTTTCGTCAAGGAAGGGCGGTTGGCGTTTATCGCCGGCCGCATTGACGCCGAATTGCGGTTGATTTGTCAAGCGTGCTTGCAGGCCGTGGCCTGGCAGGGTGATTTGGCGTTTAAGTTGGCGGCGGTTTCTTCATTGGAAGAGGCCGACCGCTTAGGGTTGGATTGCGAGCCTTTATTGTTTAACGGAGAGAGGGTTTCGCTGACCGATTTGATTGAAGATGAGATTTTGCTGGCTTTGCCGGATTATCCGAAGCACGATTATGATTGCCTGGGGCAGTTTGGCGTGGCGGCGGCGACCGAGCAGGCGGGCGCGGCGGAGAAGGCGGTTAACCCTTTTTCCGTTTTAGCACATTTAAAATTTACCGGAGATAAAAATGGCAGTTCAAAAGAGTAAAGTATCGCGCTCCAGACGCGGCATGCGCCGTTCGCACGATGCATTGTCCAGCAAAACCTTGTCGCAGGATCGGTTCACCGGCGAAACCCATTTGCGTCATCATATGACGCCGGATGGTTATTTTAAAGGCCGGCAAATCGTCGGCGCGGCGGCCGTGGACGAGGATTAATACTCGTCCACGGCCGCTTTTCGGATTTCCATCGCCCGGCGGCGCTTGTCGCGGCGCGCGGGCGGCGGTGATTCGGTTTTTTCCATGGCCGGGACATAATTATAATATCCGGCTTTTGCGACTTTTGGAGTTAATCCCAATTGTGAATGTCACTCTTGCTATCGATGCGATGGGCGGAGATTTTGGGGTGCAAAGTACTGTACCCGCCGCCGTCGCCTGTTTACAAAAAAATCCCGATTTGAATCTGATCATGGTGGGCGATGAGTCCGTGTTGCGCGGCTTGTTGGCCGATGCATTGCGCGATTTTTCCGCCCGTTTGACGATTCGGCACGCTTCTCAAGTGGTGGGCATGGATGAGCCGCCACAGAAGGCATTGAAAAATAAGAAGGATTCTTCGATGCGGGTGGCGATTAATTTGGTGCGCGACGGCGAGGCGGATGCTTGCGTCAGCGCCGGCAATACCGGGGCGTTGATGGCGACCGCCCGGTTTGTGTTGAAGATGGCGCCCGGCGTTGAGCGGCCGGCGATTATTTCCACTCTGCCTTCTACTTTCGGGCATACGCATATGTTGGATTTGGGCGGTAACGTCGATTCCAGCGCCGAACATTTATATCAGTTTGCGGTGATGGGCGAGGAAGTGGTGCGCGCGGTCGAGGGCGTCGAGCGGCCTAAAGTCGGGCTGTTGAATATCGGGGAAGAGGATATCAAGGGCAACGAGCAGGTGAAGGCCGCGGCCCGGCTGCTGGAGAATTCAAACCTGAATTATATTGGTTTCGTCGAGGGCGATTCGATTAACGCGGGTCATGTGAAAGTGGATTTGATCGTCGCGGACGGTTTTGTCGGCAATGTCGCTTTGAAATCCATTGAGGGCGCGGCCAAGATGATTAGCCAGAAGCTGAAGGCGGAGTTTTCGCGCAATATTTTTACCCGGTTGGCGGCTTTGGCGGCCTTTCCGGCGCTAAAGGCATTTAAGGATAGCATAGACCCGCGTTTATATAACGGGGCGACCTTTATCGGCTTGAACGGCTTGGTGATTAAAAGCCACGGCGGGGCGGATGCGTTGGCGTTTGAAACGGCGGTGCATTTGGCTGAATTGCAGGCCGGTCAAGGGGTGATACGGAAAATCGGCGATAAGATCGCGACGGCATTGTTGGAACAGCAGGTGCTTGCATGACGCCCCGCTGGTCTAAGGTGGCCGGCGTCGGCGGTTATTTGCCGGCCGAAGTGCGCAGCAATCAGGATTTGTCCGCGCTGGTGGATACCAGCGATAGTTGGATTTTCGAGCGCACCGGGATCAGAAACCGGCATATCGCCGCCGCCGACGAGACGGCGTCCAGCATGGCGGAAATTGCCGCCCGGCAAGCGTTGCTGATGGCCGGCGTCGCCTTCGACCAAGTGGATTTGATTATTGTCGCCACCGGCACGCCGGATAGGGTATATCCGAGCGCGGCTTGTTTGTTGCAGCAGCGGCTAGGCATTAGCAGCGGCTGTCCGGCGTTTGATGTGCAGGCGGCGTGTTCGGGGACCGTATTCGCTTTGAGCGTGGCGGATCAATTCATCAAAACCGGGGCGGCGAGCACGGTTTTAGTGGCGGGTTCTGAGGTGTGTTCGCGCATTGTGGATTGGACTGACCGCTCCACGTGCATTTTGTTCGGCGATGGGGCCGGCGCGGTTTTATTGACGGCCTCGGAACAGCCTGGAATATTAACCACGCGCATTCACTCCGACGGGGCGTTCGAGGATTTGTTGTATTGTCCGAATCCGCACGCGGCCGCTTTGGCGAAACAGGCGGAGGCGGCGTATATTCATATGCGCGGCAACGAGGTGTTTAAAATGGCGGTGAACACCTTGGGCAGAATTGTGGACGAGACTTTGGAGGCTTGCGGCTTGCAACAGACGGACGTCGATTGGCTGGTGCCGCATCAGGCGAATATCCGCATTATTGCGGCTACCGCGAAGAAGCTGGGCTTGAGTATGGAGCAGGTGATTTTGACCTTGGAGAATCAGGGTAATACGTCGTCGGCTTCTCTTTTGCTGGCGTTGAATCAAGGAGTGCGCGACGGCCGCATTCAGCCGGGTCAGATTGTTTTGATGGAGGCGTTCGGCGCGGGTTTTACCTGGGGTTCGGCTCTGGTTAGGTTTTAATTTTTTAGTTAGGCATAATAATAACAATGACGAGACTTGAGAATCATCTTGCTTTTGTGTTTCCCGGTCAGGGATCTCAGTCGGTGGGCATGTTGGCCGATTTGGCCGAGCGCTTTTCCATAGTGCGCGAGACTTTCGCCGAGGCCGGCGAGGCGCTGGGTTTTGATTTGTGGGATTTGACGGCTAACGGCCCGGAGGCCGCCCTGAACCAAACCCAAAACACGCAGCCGGCGATGTTGGCGGCGGGCGTGGCGGTGTGGCGGGTGTTGCAATCTTTGTCGCCGGCGCGGCCGGGCTGGATGGCCGGGCATAGCTTGGGCGAGTACACCGCCTTGGTGTGCGCCGAGGCGCTGGCGTTTAGCGATGCCGTGAAGCTGGTGGCGGAACGCGGCCGCTTAATGCAAGAGGCGGTTCCGGCGGGCGCGGGCGCGATGGCGGCGATTTTGGGTCTGGAAGAACATGTGGTGGTCAATGCCTGCGCCGATGCGGCGCAAGGTCAGGTGGTGACGGCGGCGAATTTTAACGCGCCGGGTCAGATTGTCATTGCCGGCGAGGCGGCGGCGGTGGAGCGGGCGATTGAGGCTTTGAAGGCCGCGGGCGCTAAACGGGCGTTGATGTTGCCGGTCAGCGTGCCGTCGCATTGCGCGTTGATGGGTCCCGCGGCGGATGAATTGTATGAGTTGTTGCGGTCCGTAAGGATTAATACGCCGAGTTTAACCTTGATTCATAATGCGGACGTGAAGTCGCACGCCTCGCCGGACATGATTCGCCTGGCCTTGAAAGATCAATTGTTTAAGCCGGTGCGTTGGGTGGATTCGGTTAAATTCATGCATGACCAGGGCGCGCGGGTTTTTGTTGAATGCGGTCCGGGCAAGGTGTTGCAGGGTTTGAATAAACGTATCGCGCCGACGGCGACCCATTTGACGGTGTTTGACGGCGATTCCTTAACTTCCGTTTTGGAGCAATTGGAGCAAATACATGGATAAGCAAATCGCTATCGTTACCGGCGCTAGCAGAGGCATAGGCCGCGCCATTGCCGAAAATTTAGCGGCGGATGGGTTTTTTGTCATCGGCACCGCGACTTCGGACGGCGGCGCGGCGGCCATTTCGGACTATTTGGGTGAAAATGGCCGCGGCTGGCGCTTGAACGTGGCCGACGCCGCCGATATTGAGGCGTTTATCAAGGAAACCGGCGATGCGTTCGGCGCGCCGGCGGTATTGGTGAACAACGCCGGTATAACGCGCGACAATTTGTTGATGCGGATGAAGGACGAGGAGTGGGATGACATCATCGCTACTAATTTAACCTCGGTGTTCAGAATGTGTAAGGCGGTGTCGCGCGCCATGATGAAGGCGCGTTACGGCCGGATTATCAATATTTCATCGGTGGTGGGTTCCACCGGCAACGCCGGGCAAACCAATTACGCCGCCGCCAAGGCCGGTATGTTGGGATTTAGCAAATCCATGGCCAAGGAAGTGGGTTCGCGCGGGATTACCGTGAATACGGTGGCGCCGGGCTTTATTGATACCGATATGACCAAGGAATTGGGCGAGGATATCAAAAAGAGTTTGTTGGCGAATATTCCGCTGGGGCGTTTAGGGCTGCCGGAGGAAATCGCGCATGCGGTGTCGTTTCTGGCTTCGCCGCGGGCGGGTTATATTACCGGCGAGACTTTGCATGTGAACGGCGGCATGTTTATGCCGTAAACCGATTGTCGATTTCTTGGCCCTTAAATAGGTTTTAGAATGGGCCAAGTGCGTGCATTTTTTCATTGGATTAGACTTCGAGTAATGAGAGCCCCAATAAGGTAGTGGCTGAATTTGATTAAATATGTATGGGTTAAATATGTAATAAGATCCATCGCCTTGCTTATTATGTTGGCGGTTGTCCTGCATTTTGTCTTTCTAAGCATGCGCAAGCCGCAATTTCCGATGGAGCAAGTTCAAGATTTGCCGATTGCGCTTACACCCATGGCATGGTCGAATTTAGACCAGCCTTTTGGCGTTCATTATTTTGTTGACCCTGATCTTAAGTTTATTGGCGGCATAACGCTGAGCAGCGCTCATCCCTATTTTGGCGGGTGGTCCGGCTTGGCGATTATTGACAACCGCACTAAGCTCTTGGCAGTCAGCGACACCGGTCAATGGATGGAAACCCGTTTGCGGACCGAGCCGGATGGGCGGATTACCGGAGTCGATTCGTCGGTTATCGGTCCCATTATTGACGCAGATGAAAAACCTTTGTTTGCCAGCCACAGTTCGGATATCGAGGCGATTGCGGTTACTGATTCCCGGATTTTTCTAAGTTATGAAAGTATTCGTTCGGGTGTTTGGATTGCCAAGCGAACGGATAGTTTATCTCAAGCGCGTTTTGCCGGTTTATCCGTTCCCGGCGCAATAGCGGATTTGCCCACCGGGAAAGGGCTGGAAGCGTTGACGGTGATTGAAGATGCGGCTAGTCAAGTCAGTAAGATCGTTTTGATTGCCGAACGCCAGTCCGGAATGAATGCCGGCTTCACTCCGGCGTGGATAATCGGCATGCATGGGGAGATCATTGAGCAATTTGAGTTGCCGATTCAAGATGCTTTTGATGTGTCGGACGTGGCTTATGATCCGCGTTGCGGTTTGTGGATTTTGGAAAGAAAACTGGAAATTCCAGGCCGTTGGTATGTGAGATTATTGCGATCCGAATTGCATGGAGAGCCCCTATTGGCCAATTTGACTCTGGAGAAGATGTTTGAGGCCGATAGCTCCGGTTATGCGATTGATAATATGGAGGGCGTGGCATTGGTGGCTAATCAGGATGCTAGTTGCAATGTTTATTTGATTTCAGATTCTAACTTTTTGCGGGTCCAGAAAAACGTTTTGTTGGAATTTGTTTATCATTAATTAATTTCTAAGTCTCCATGGCCTTCTGCTTAATCACTCCGATTTGAAGCCTCTGCAAGTCTGTTGTTTGTTGACAGTTACTGGTTCAACTCCTTGGCAGTAACTAGTTTTTTGTCAACTAAAATACTGAGCTTTTCAATATTTGGAATACTGAGCTTGATAAATTCCCAATGGTTAGGGTCATTTAAGAAAATCTTCCATTCCGGGTCGTTGCAAAATCGACTGTCGCTTAACAGTGTGTTTGATAATACAATCATCTGAATATTATTATGATGTAAAAATTCAAGAAATGGCGTTTTTTTGTCGTATTCCGCTACTCTGTGATAATTATTTTCGGTATAGATATTGAATCCGCCTTCTGCTTCTAATATATTAATATTGTCTTTTAATTTTAGGCTATTAATAAATTGGATTAATTTTAAGTTTGCATTTTCATGAGATGAGGTTGTTGCTAATGGTTTGATTATCAATATGAATAAAATCCCTATAAAAATGAGCTCGGAGTCGGTTAGTTTTGAAATAAATGGGCTATGGCTTTTGTTGGAATAGAAAAACACGGAAAACATGAACAAGGATAACATGCCAAATAAAATTATATAATGATCTCTGGGATAAATTACGATCATTGAAAAAATATTTGGAATTATAAAACATAATGCAGCGGTCAAAAAAATTCTGCTTTCTCTTTTTTTTAAAACCACCTTTATTTTTCTATAAAAATAGTCGGTATTGTTTTTCAGACTGGTGATTATGGTGATTGTGACGCAAATTAAGGAAATATATCTAGTTGTAT
>CAIYSZ010000102.1 GCA_903928965.1 uncultured Pseudomonadota bacterium | reverse complement strand
GGCCTTTGACATTGCCAACAAAGCAGGTTTAAGCCAGGAAGAGCTAGAGGCGCAGCACAAGCGCCATGATTTTATTATCCTACAGCGTGGGTCGCTGAAAAAAGCCCGGAACGATGGCTGGCGAGAAGGCAATGAGGCTGGAATGGAAGCGGGAATGGGGGCGGGACGAGCCGAGGGTGAAGCCAAGGGGAAACATGAAAAAGCCGTCGAGATCGCTACACAACTATTGGATTTATTGGATGATGTAACGATAGCCGCTAAGACCGGCTTGCAAGTCGAGGAAGTGGTGGCGTTGCGGCCATACAGCCTGGAAGATCAGGAAAAGTAATTGGCTTTAATAATGGCTGGAATAGTCATTTCCCTCATGCTTGCTCCATGATGCTGTCGATCAGTATAATAAACTCTCGCCAAGACTTAGGCCGTGGTCGCTCAAGGCAAGTCGTAATTCCGTTAGGCGCTGTTGCAATGCTTCCTTCGAGTAAGTTTCCGGTGTAAATTTACCCCACACTGGCGCGGGCCAAGCGGCGTCGGTTTGGTAGCGGGCGACATGGTGCAGATGTAGTTGCGGAACCAGGTTGCCGATGGCGGCGATGTTCAATTTGTCCGGTTGAAAAAGTCTTTGCATGGTCTCCGCCAGCAAACAGGATTCGTCGAGCAATTGCCGTCGGTCAGACGCGTCCAGGCGGTAAATTTCCGTGACGCTAGCACGGCGCGGGACCAGAATGCACCAAGGGTAGCGGCTTTCGTTCATCAGCAGCAGCTTGCAAAGCGGCAACTCGCCTACCAAAACGCAGTCGGCGGCCAGCCGCGGGTGCAGTTGAAACGCCATTTATAGTTCGCGGGTGGCGCTGAAGGTGATGTCCGGCCAGCGTTCCTCGGTCAATTGCAGGTTGACGCGGCTGGTGGCCAGATAAACCAGATAGCCGCCGCCGTCCTCGGCCAGATTTTCAAAGGCTTTGTTTTTAAATTCCTCCAGTTTGGCCGGGTTCTTGGCGCTGATCCAGCGCACGGTGCTGATGCCGATGGCGTCGTAGACGCATTCGACGTTGTATTCGCTTTTCAGGCGGTGGGCGGTGACGTCGAATTGCAGCACGCCGACCGCGCCGAGGATTAAGTCATTGTTTTTCATGGGCCGGAATAGCTGGGTGGCGCCTTCCTCGGTCAGTTGCACCAGGCCTTTTTGCAAGGCTTTGGCGCGTAATGGGTCTTTGAGCACCACGCGGCGGAATAATTCGGGGGCGAAGTAGGGGATGCCGCCGAATTTGAGGGTTTCGCCTTGGGTGAAGGTGTCGCCGACTTGGATGGTGCCGTGGTTGTGCAGGCCAATGATATCGCCGGGATAGGCTTCTTCCACGTGTTTGCGGCTGTCGGCTTGAAATGTAATGGCGTTGGCGACTTGGATACTTTTGCCGATGCGGACGTGATTGAGGCGCATGCCATTATCAAATTTGCCGGAACAGATGCGCATGAAGGCCACCCGGTCGCGGTGGGCCGGGTCCATGTTGGCCTGTATTTTAAACACAAAGCCGCTGAATTTGTCTTCATCGGGCTCGACTGTGCGCTGTTCGGCTTGACGCGGGCGAGGCGAGGGGGCGAATTCGGCGAAGGCGTCCAGAAGTTCGACGATGCCGAAGTTATTGATGGCGGAGCCGAAGAATACCGGAGTTTGCTTGCCGGCCAAGTACTTGTCCAGGTCGAATTCGTGGCTGGCGCCTTGGACGAGTTCTATTTCGTCGCGCAGTTCCTGGGCTTGGTCGCCGATAAGTTCGTCAAGCTTGGGGTTGTCGAGTCCTTTTACCAGTTCCGACGCGGCGATGCGGCCGCCGTGTTGAGCGCTGAACAAGATGATTTCGTCTTTGTACAGTTGGTAAACGCCTTTGAAGCGTTTGCCCATGCCGATGGGCCAGGTCATGGGCGCGCATTGAATTTTGAGCACGCTTTCCACCTCGTCCAGCAGTTCAATGGGTTCACGGCCTTCGCGGTCGAGTTTGTTGATAAAGGTGAGGATGGGAGTGTCGCGCAAGCGGCAGACTTCCATCAGTTTGATGGTGCGTTCCTCGACGCCCTTGGCGACGTCAATGACCATCAGCGCGGAGTCCACGGCGGTCAGGGTGCGGTAGGTGTCCTCGGAGAAGTCTTCGTGGCCCGGCGTGTCCAATAGATTGATAATGCTGTCGTTATGTTCAAACTGCATGACCGAGGTGGTGACGGAAATGCCGCGCTCTTTTTCCATTTCCATCCAGTCTGAGGTGGCGTGCCGCGCGGCCTTGCGGCCTTTGACCGAGCCTGCGAGCTGGATTGCGCCGCCGAATAATAAAAGTTTTTCGGTAATGGTGGTTTTACCCGCGTCGGGGTGCGAAATAATAGCAAAGGTTCTGCGGCGCTTGTATTCCGGGATGTTCATGGTGGCTGGCGTCAGATTGATAGGGGCTTTAGCGTTAAGAATTGGATTTAGGCTTAGGTTAACGCTTGGTTAATCGTACATTTTAGCAAATTCTTGGCGTTCAAGGCGCATGCATCCGTCGCGGCCTGTCGTGACGGTTGAAGAATTTGAAACCCGCGTGAATGCCGTGTTGGATAAAAGTAATCAGGCGTTAACGCGGACGCCTTGCTGACTTTTGGCGCAACTAGGCGCTAATTTCCAACATGGCTAGCAAGGCTTTTTTCGCCGGCTCGGCCACGGCGGGGGGAACGCTGATGCGGTTGACCACGTGGCCGGCGGCCAGATTTTCCAGCACCCAGGCCAGGTGTTGCGGGTCGGTGCGGAACATGGTGGAGCACATGCTTAAGGTAGGGGCCATGAAGTGCACGTGTTTGCCTTGAGCTTGGCATTCTTGATTTAGGCGGTTGACCAGATTCAGTTCGGTGGCCACCAGCCAGCGGGTATTGGCCGGGGCGGCGCGTACGATTTTGAGTATGCTCTCGGTAGAGCCTATGTAATCGGATTTTTGGCATACCTCGAAACAGGCTTCCGGATGCGAGATGACTTGGGTTTCCGGGTATAGCGCCAGAAAGTCGTCGATTTGTCGCGGCTGAAAGGCTTGGTGCACCGAGCAATAGCCTTTCCATAAAATGATTTTGGCGTCACGGATTTGTTCCGGCGTCAAGCCGCCTTGCGGCCGGTTGAAGTCCCACACCGCCATTTGCTCCAACGGAATGCCCATACGGTAGCCGGTATTGCGGCCCAAGTGCTGGTCAGGGAAAAACAGGACTTTTTCGCGTTGGCTGAAACTCCAGTTCAGGATTTTCTCGGCGTTGGACGAGGTGCAGACCACGCCGCCGTGTTGGCCGCAAAAGGCTTTCAGGTCGGCGGCGGAGTTGATGTAAGTGACCGGGGTTACGCTCTGTTCCGGATCAAGGAATTGGGAGAGTTCGTCCCAGCATTGTTGCACCTTGACCTTGTTGGCCATGTCGGCCATGGAGCAGCCGGCGGCCAAATCAGGCAGGATGGCGGTTTGCTCCGGGCGCGACAATATGTCGGCCACCTCGGCCATGAAATGCACGCCGCAGAAAACGATGAATTCGGCGGCGGAGGCGGCCGCCTCGCGCGATAGTTTCAATGAGTCGCCAAAAATGTCGGCGTGTTTGAACACTTCGTCGCGTTGGTAATGGTGACCGAGAATGATGCAACGGCCGTTCAACTCGGCCTTGGCGGCGCGGATGCGGGCGTCGCACTCGGCTTCGTCGAGCAGGGCGTATTCGTGAATCGGAATGATGGCGTCTGCGATGGCGTTCATGCTGGTTTCGGAGATGGGGTGGAGCGGTAAAACCCGCCGCCGCGACTTGTCGCGCGGCGGCGGGGGTCATGGGTTTAGAGCGGGAATCAGGCGGCGGGTTCCGCTTTTTCTTCCTTGCCGCCCGGTTTTCGCAACCGGATGCCCAGCTCTTTCAGTTGTTCCTCGGTCACCGGCGCCGGTGCGTTGAACAGCGGGCAGGCGGCGGTTTGGGTTTTCGGGAAGGCGATCACGTCGCGGATGGAGCTGGCGCCGGTCATTAGCATCACTAGACGATCCAAGCCAAAGGCGATGCCGCCGTGCGGCGGCGCGCCGTATTTCAAGGCATCCAGCAGGAAGCCGAATTTTTCGCGCGCTTCGGTTTCGCTGATGCCGAGTATATCGAATACCACTTCCTGCATGCTGGTGCGGTTGATCCGGATCGAGCCGCCGCCGACTTCGGTGCCGTTCAGCACCAAGTCATAGGCGCGGGATATCGCCGCGCCGGGATCGGCCAACAGTTCGTCCCGGCCGCATTTCGGGGCGGTGAATGGATGGTGGATGGCGGTGAAACGGCCTGCTTTTTCATCCCAGGCGAACATGGGAAAATCCACCACCCACAACGGTTTCCAAGGAGCGGTCAGCAACTGACGGTCCAGACCCAATTTGACCCGCAACGCGCCCATGGCCTCGTTGACGATGCCGGCCTGGTCCGCGCCGAAGAAAATCAAGTCGCCGTTTTGCGCGCCGGTTTTTTGCATGACTTTAGCCCATGTTTCGGCCGGGGCGAATTTGACGATAGGCGATTGCAGGCCGTCGACGCCGGCTTCCAGCTCGTTGACTTTGATATAAGCCAAGCCCTTGGCCCCGTAGATGGCGACGAATTTGGTCAATTCGTCGATCTCACTCCGGCTCAGGTCGCCGCCCGCCGGCAAGCGCATGGCGACCACCCGGCCATGCGGGTCGTTGGCCGGGCCGGAGAAGACTTTAAAGTCAACTTCGCGCATGTATTCGGCGATATCCACCAATTCAAGAGGAATGCGCAGGTCAGGGCGGTCGGAGCCGAAACGGCGCATGGCTTCGGCATAAGTCATGACCGGGAACGGGTCGCCCAGGTCTACATTGATAATGTCGGCGAACAAGCGGCGGATCATTTCCTCCATGATGGCCATGATCTCCTGTTCATCCAGGAACGAGGTTTCGATATCCAGCTGGGTGAATTCAGGTTGCCGGTCGGCGCGCAAGTCTTCGTCGCGGAAGCAGCGCACGATTTGGTAATAGCGGTCCATGCCGGCCACCATTAACAACTGTTTGTACAGTTGCGGCGATTGCGGCAGGGCGAAAAAGGAATTTTGATGGGTGCGGCTAGGTACTATGTAATCGCGCGCGCCTTCCGGAGTGGCCTTGGTCAGGTAGGGGGTTTCAATTTCAAAAAAGTCGCGCGCGTCCAGGTATTGTCTGAGATGGCGCGCCACGTCGCGGCGCACTTTCATTTTATGCTGCATCGCCGGGCGGCGCAGGTCAATGTAACGGTAGCGCAAGCGGGTTTCCTCGTTGACCTCGATCTCGCTTTCCAATGGGAACGGCGGCGTTTCCGCTTCGTTAAGCACCTCAATGCTTTTGCCCAGCACTTCGATTTCACCGGTGCCGATGTTGGGATTATGCGTGCCTTCCGGACGATTGCGCACCACGCCTTCAATGCGCAACACGTATTCGCTGCGCACGTGTTCGGCAATGCCGAAGCTTTCCGCGGCGTCCGGATCGAAAACGATTTGCACCAGACCGGCCCGGTCGCGCAAATCGATAAAGATAACGCCGCCGTGGTCGCGGCGGCGATGCACCCAGCCGCAAAGGGCGACGTTTTGGCCTAGGTGCTGGGCGGTGAGTTCTCCACATTTGTGGCTACGCATAATTATTCTCGATTTTTTCAGTGAAATTAAAATGATTTAGTGACAGGCGCAACCGCCGCCGCAACCGGCCGCCGCCGAGGCGGAAGCTGATTTGTCGGTTTTTTCCGCCGGTTTGCCGTCACCGGCGACATTCTTTTTGGCGCCGCTTTTAAAATCGGTTTCGTACCAGCCGGCGCCTTTCAGGCGGAATCCGGCGGCGGAGATTTTTTTTCTCAGTTCGGCTTGCTGGCAGGCCGGGCAAACAGTCAATGGTTCCGCGCCCAATTTTTGCAGGGCTTCGAGTTCATGGCCGCAAGCATTGCATTGGTATTCATAAATTGGCATCTGCTACTCCAAAGGTCTAAAATTAACTATTTAGGGGCGCTTGCTGCATTTTTCAAGCGGCTGGGCGATAGGATAGAATAGTATTTTAATAAAACTACAGCCTAATGGATAGTTTAAGCATCACTCAGCCCGACGACTGGCATTTACATTTACGCAGCGGCGTCATGCTGCGCGCGGTGGCGAGGTATAGCGCTCAATATTTCGGCCGCGCGATAGTGATGCCGAATTTGCAACCGCCGGTGACCTCGGTTGCGTTGGCGGCCGCCTACCGGCGGGAAATTCTGCAAGCCTTGCCGCCCGATTCAGGTTTCACGCCGTTGATGACTTTATATTTGACCCAAGCCACGCCGGTGACAGAAATACAAGCGGCGGCGGCGAGCGGCTTTATTTTTGGCGTGAAGCTGTATCCGGCCGGCGCGACCACCAACGCCGAACATGGCGTCGCCGACGTGCGCGCGGTTTATCCACTACTAGCCGAAATGCAGCGGCTGGATTTGCCGCTGTTGGTGCATGCCGAGGTAAATGATGCGGCGGTGGATGTATTCGACCGGGAAAAAGTGTTTATCGAGCGGCATTTGCAAGCCATCGTACGCGAATTTCCGGATTTGCGGGTGGTGGTGGAGCATTTGACTACCCAGGAGGCGGTGGATTTTGTATGGGCGCAAGGGCCTAAGGTAGCCTCAACGCTGACGCCGCAGCATTTGCTGTTTAACCGTAACGCTTTGTTGGCCGGCGGGGTGCGTCCGCATTTTTATTGTTTGCCGGTATTAAAGCGCGAACGCCACCGGCAAGCATTGCTGGCCGCCGCCGTCAGCGGCAACCCTAAGTTTTTTCTCGGCACCGACAGCGCCCCGCATTTAACGCATTTGAAACAAAGCGCTTGCGGTTGCGCCGGTTGTTTTAATGCGCCGGTGGCGTTGGCATTGTACGCGCAAGCCTTTGAACAAGCAGGCGCATTGGATAAATTAGAGGGCTTTGCCAGCTTTTACGGAGCGGATTTTTACCGTTTGCCGCGAAATTCGGCGAAAATACGTTTGTATAAACAAGACTGGCAGGCTCCAACCGCCGGCGATCCGGACTTGGACGTGACGCCGTTTTTGGCCGGTGAAGCCCTAGCTTGGCAGGCGCGGCTGGATTAGGCCGACTAAGGTAACTGATCCCAACCCGTATTCACTAATCATTACCCAAAATTATTTCATGCCGCATGCGTCCGCATACCGCTGGGGTGTTTATCCACTTTGGTTGCTGCTCAGTCTGACCATTTTTTTCCGCCCCCCGGCCCCGATAGACGAAACCCGTTATTTGAGCGTGGCTTGGGAAATGTGGCTGCGCCACGATTTTTGGGTGCCGTTTTTAAATGGGCAGGCGTATAGCCACAAGCCTCCGTTGTTGTTCTGGTTGTTTCACTTGGGCTGGGCGCTATTCGGGGTCAATGAATGGTGGCCGAAAATGGTGGGGCCGTTGTGCGCTTTGCTGAACATTTTTTTACTGAAAGCGCTTGCTAAACGCTTATGGCCGGAATGGCCGCAAGCGCCTTTGCTGGCCCCATGGCTGTTGTTGGCGACTTTGCTATGGACGGTGTTCGCCACGTCCATGATGTTCGATATTTTATTAAGTTGTTGCGTGCTGGCCTGTATGCTGGGCGGGGTTACCGCCTGGCGGACCCCTGGGACTAAGGGCTGGGCGCTGCTGGGTTTAGGGATAGCGCTAGGCATACTGGCCAAGGGGCCGGTGGTGTATTTGCATATTGCGCCGCCGCTGCTGCTGGCCGGTTTTTGGGCGGATGGCGGGTTGCCGCCGCATTGGCGGCGTCATTTTGGTTTCGCCTGTCTGGCCGGCGCGGGTCTGGCCTTGCTGTGGGCCTTGCCGGCGGCATTATCCGGCGGTCAGCGTTACGCCAACGCCATTTTTTGGAGTCAAACCGCCGACCGCGCCATCCCCAGCGGCATCCATGCCCGGCCGGTGTGGTGGTATGTGCAGTTTACGCCGTTGTTTTTGTTTCCTTGGGCTTTTTGGCCCGGCATTTGGCGCGCGGCGCGCGGCTGGCGTTGGAATAAAGCCGATGCCGGCGAGCGGTTTTGCGTTATATGGCTGATCAGCGGCTGGTTGCTGTTTTCGCTGTTGCCTAGCAAGCAAATACATTATTTGTTGCCGATCTTGCCGGCTTTCGCCTTGCTTGCCGCCCGCCTGCTGGCGGCGCGGGCGGCCGAACCGCCAAGCCGCTTTGATTTTGCGCCCCCGTTCCTCTTGGCGTTGATCGGGGCCGGTCTGATGCTGGCGCCGCGCTTGCCGGGTTTAGACGCTTGGCATTGGTTGCAAAACGTGCGCCTGGGTTGGGGCGGCTTGACCGTGGGTTTCGCCGCGATCATGACCTGGCTGCTGGCGGCGCGGCGGCGGCACGCGGTTTTTTGGCTGGCCGCCGGGGTGACGGGCAGCGTAGCGTGCGGGATAGTGTTTTTCTTTGATTATAACGGCTTGGCCTATGATTTACGGCCGGCGGCGCAATTACTGCGAGAATTTGAGCTGCAACGGCGTGATTGCGTTTATGTCGGCAATTATCAGGGGCAATTACATTTTCTGGGCCGCTTGACGCAGCCGTTGCCGACTATAGAGCCGGCGCAATCCGCCGCCTGGGCGGCCACGCATCCTGCCGGATGCATGATTAGCATGGAAAAACAGCGGCCGGAACTTTCATTTTTTTATCAACCGCATCGCGAATATTGGTTGGCGTTTCGTAACGCGGATGCGGCGTGGACGTTAAAACCGTTATAATACACGGTTTGGCGCTTCAGGGGCGGCCTCGCTCAAGTGCATGGTTTTGCCGTTTTTATGCTAGCGCCTTGGATAGTAGAGCTTATTTTTTTCCAGATTTATGAACATTTCAGTTGTGGTTCCCGTATTCAACGAAGCGGACAATGTTGATGCGCTAATAGCCGAAATACATCAGGCTTTGTCCGGTTTATCTGATTATGAGATGATTTTCGTGGATGACGGCAGCACCGACGACACGGCGGCCAAATTGGCCGCGGCCATGCCCGCGTTTCCGGCCTTGCGCGTACTGCGGCACCAGTCCGGCTGCGGGCAAAGCCGCGCCATACATAGCGGGGTGCTTGCAGCCCGTCATGCCTGGATCGCCACTTTAGACGGCGACGGCCAAAACGATCCGGCCGATATTCAGGTGTTGTTGCGGTATTTAGCTGACAGCGAAGATGCGGATTTGTGGATGCTGGCGGGATTTCGCCATGCGCGCAGCGATTCCGGCTGGCGCAAGTTTTCATCGAAATTCGCCAATTCGGTGCGGGGGGCGATTTTACACGATCATACCCCGGACACCGGCTGCGGCTTGAAATTGTTCCGCCGCGACAAATTCTTGGCCTTGCCGTATTTCGACCATTGCCACCGTTTTTTGCCGGCGCTGATGCAAATGTGCGGCGGCCGGGTGGAGTCGATCAAGGTCAGCCATCGTCCGCGCCGGTTCGGCCGCTCCAAATACGGCACCTGGGGTCGATTAGGGGCAGGGATAGTCGATATGCTGGGCGTGATTTGGTTGAAAAAGCGTCACAGTTTGCCTGTAATTAGCGAGGTGACGCGTGGATGAGAAAACAATTTGGCTGATCGTGGGCTTTCTGGGGCAAGGCTTGTTTTCCGCTCGTTTTTTGGTGCAATGGCTGGTCAGTGAACGCAAAAAACAAAGCGTGATTCCTGTGGCGTTTTGGTATTTCAGCATTATTGGCGGCGTGACTTTGTTGGTTTATTCTATACATTTGCAAGACCCGGTGTTCATTTTCGGACAAGGGGCCGGGCTATTGATCTATTTTAGAAACTTGTACTTGATCATGCGGCAATCGCGGCGTGACCAGGCTAAATAGCCGGGGGCGGATATGTGGAGGCGTATATGTATTGGTTGAAGGCGATGCATTTGATTTTCATGGTGACCTGGTTCGCCGGATTGTTTTACTTGCCGCGTTTATTCGTTTATCACGCCATGAGCGAAGACGAAATAAGCCGGGAACGCTTCAAGATCATGGAATCCAAGTTGTTTTACGGCATTACCACGCCGGGCATGCTATTGACCTTTTTGTTTGGTTTCTGGATGCTGTATGATTACGCCTGGACCTTATATCAGGCCGCCGGCTGGCTGCACGTGAAGTTGCTGTTGTTGGCCCTGATGGCCGGCTATCACCTTATGTGCTGGTTTTGGCTGCAAGATTTCAAGCACGGCCGCAACCGGCGTTCACACGTGTTTTACCGTTGGATGAACGAAATTCCGGTATTGTTTTTGGTTTCTATCGTGTTGCTTGCGGTGTTAAAACCGTTTTGAAGCCTAGCCGTCGGGAACTGGACGCCATAAGCGCTTTTAAGATACAATACCATACTAGCAAAATTTAATAAGTGCGCATAATATTGTGTGTTAGATAATCGCGTCTATTGGTTTGGCATGTCGAATACTTAAATATTGGCTTTTCTCTAATTTAATAATCATCACCCGTTTCCCGGAGAACTATCTATGGCGATTAAAATTGCAATCAACGGTTATGGTCGTATCGGCCGCAATGTCCTACGCGCTTTGTATGAGTCTGGACGCACCCATGAAATTCAAGTCGTGGCCATCAATGACCTGGGCGATTCCAAAACCAACGCGCATTTGACTAAGTACGACACCGTGCATGGCCGCTTCCCGTTCGAGGTTTCGGTTGACGGCGACTACATCGTGGTGAACGGCGACCGCATCCGCGTATTCGCCGAGCGCGATCCCGCTAAATTGCCTTGGGGCGAGCTTGGCGTTGACGTAGTGCACGAGTGCACCGGTTTTTTCACCAGTAAAGCCAAGGCATCAGGCCATCTTCAAGCCGGCGCCAAGAAAGTGATTATCTCCGCGCCGGGCGGCGACGACGTGGACGCCACCATCGTGTTCGGCGTGAACGACAATATTTTGACAGCCAGCGACACCGTTATTTCAAATGCTTCTTGCACCACCAACTGCTTGGCCCCGCTGGTTAAGCCGTTGATAGACACTATTGGCGTGGATCATGGTTTGATGACCACCATCCATTCCTACACCAACGATCAAGTGTTGACCGACGTCTACCACAGCGATTTGCGCCGCGCCCGTTCCGCCACGCAATCCATGATTCCTACCAAAACCGGCGCGGCCGCGGCGGTAGGTTTGGTGTTGCCGGACATGAAAGGCAAATTGGACGGTTTCGCCATGCGCGTGCCGACCATTAACGTGTCGGTGGTGGATTTGACCTTCCAAGCTTCACGCGAAACCACGAAAGAAGAAATCGACAGCGTATTGCGCGCCGCGGCGGCCGGCCCATTGAAAGGCATTTTGGACGTCAGCGACGAACCATTGGTGTCCGCGGACTTTAACCACAATCCGCATTCTTCTATTTATGAATCTTCATTGACCAAGGTCATCGCCGGCAACTTTGTTAAAGTTTTATCCTGGTATGACAACGAATGGGGCTTCTCGAACCGTATGCTGGATACTACGGTTGCTTTGTATAACGCCAAATAAAAAGGTCAGCATGCAATTGAAAAGAACTAAAATCCTAGCCACCCTAGGACCGTCCACCGATAAACCGGGCGTATTGGAGGCCTTGTTTGAAGCGGGCGTTGACGTGGTGCGCTTGAATTTTTCACACGGCTCGGCGCAAGACCATATTGCACGCGCGGAACACGTGCGGGAACTGAGCCGGGCGACCGGCCGCCGCGTCGGTGTTCTGGCGGATTTGCAAGGTCCGAAAATTCGCATTGAACGCTTTAAAAACAATAAGGTCGTGCTGCAGGAGGGCCAGGATTTCGCGCTGGATACCAATCTGGGCAAATTGGACGGCGATGAAACGCAGGTTGCTCTCGGTTACGAGCCGCTGGCCCGCGAAGTGCAGCCCGGTGCGCGTCTGTTGTTGGACGACGGCCGGGTGGTGCTTGACGTGGTCAACGTGGAGAACCAATCGCGGGTTAATTGCAAGGTGGTGGTCGGCGGCGATTTGTCGAACAACAAGGGCATTAACTTGCAGGGCGGCGGTTTGTCGGCCGCGGCCTTGACCGAAAAAGACATTGAAGACATGAAAACCGTCGCCAAAATCAACGCGGATTACGTGGCGATTTCGTTTCCGCGTTCCGGCGAGGACATGCGCGAGGCGCGGCGCTTGCTGGAGGCCGAAGGCTGTTTCGCCGGCCTGGTGGCTAAAGTGGAGCGGGCCGAGGCGATGTTGGTGATAGACGATATCATTCTGGCTTCCGACGCGATCATGGTGGCGCGCGGCGATTTGGGCGTGGAAATCGGCGATGCGAATTTGCCGGCGGCGCAAAAATTGCTGATTAAGCGTTCACGCGAGTTGAACCGGGCGGTGATTACCGCGACGCAGATGATGGAGTCGATGATTAAGAATCCGATTCCTACCCGCGCCGAGGTGTTCGACGTGGCCAACGCGATTGTGGACGGCACCGACGCGATTATGCTGTCCGCGGAAACCGCGTCCGGCGATTATCCGGTGAAGGCAGTCGAGGCCATGGTGCGTATCTGCTTGGAAACCGAGAAACAGCCGAATGTGATTACCTCCGAGCATCGGATTAGCGAGTTCTTTGGCCGGGTGGATGAGGCTATCGCCATGTCTACCATGTATTTGGCTAATCACTTTAATGTTTCCGGCATTGCCTCGTTGACGGAAACCGGTTCTACTACGTTGTGGATGTCGCGCATTAGTTCCGGGATTCCGATTTTTGCGTTGAGCAGTCACGAGAAAACCTTGGGCCGGGTGACTTTGTATCGCGGGGTGTTTCCGATTCCGTTCGCGCACGAGAAAATGGCCAATGCCAGCGTGTATCATTTGATTGTGGATAAATTGCGTGGTCGCGGTCTGGTTGAATCAGGCGATGCGCTGATCATTACCAAGGGCGACGCCACCGGACACATCGGCGGCACCAACTCCTTGAAAGTGGTGATTGTGGGCGAGGACCCTATCGCGTAAGCTTTTTTTCACATGGCTTTAAAATCACGCCTAGCCGGCTTGCCGGCTGGGCGTTTTTTTGGGGGGTGGCTAAGTTGGTTTACAGGGTAAGCGTCCAACCGTCCCACCTACCTCGAAGACATTTTACGTGTTTTAATAACCTCAATCTGCTCGGGCGAGAAGGGCATCAACTCATCAATCCGGCTATTGGGCCAGGTGGGCAGTTTTTCCCAGGTATCCCTGAGCCATGCGCTAGGGTCCAGGCCATTAAGCTTGGCGGTGGTCAACAAGCTTTGGATGGCGGCGGCTCTTTTCCCGGCGCGTTCAGAGCCCGTGAATAGCCAATTTTTCTTATTATGTAAAGCGTTGCATAATAAGTAATCAGCGCTAGTTTTCCACAATTTTCCAAAAACATCTCAGTCAGTTGATTTTTATAGAAATTTTATACAAGTCAGCTGACTGACTCTTCCCCAAAGT
>CAIYSZ010000101.1 GCA_903928965.1 uncultured Pseudomonadota bacterium | reverse complement strand
TCATCCGTCTTTATATGCCCTAAAAGGGTTGTTGTGGACATTATCACTTTCGACTGCGCGGAACTGGAAACATCAGCCGCCAGCCCATATGCGGACATCCCCGCAAGTATGGCAACCGTCATTATTAAAATCTTTTTCATAGTCTCTCCATTAACCTAAAGATTGTTGGCAAGAAATTTATCTTGCCATTAAACCCGTCTCAAAATCCGATTTACTTCACATCCCGCCCAAAATCTTTTTCCCTTCGGTATGTTTGTTTCAACTGCAAATTGTAATTCCAATCGCGAACACGCCTATATCCTAAGCGCTTTTATGAGGTTGGTCAGCAAGATGTGGTAAAGAAATGCCCCCCGGCAATCAACTAAAAAAATCATACCAGTTTGCCTCCCCTAATTCAAACACAGTAAGCAATTCTACTCCCCTTCCCAGTCAGTAAAACTACGCCTTCATGCTGGAACCGCACGCGGACATCGGCGTGTCTTGGTATTGATTATAATGCCCCTCATGGAGCAATTATAATATTTCTATCAGGAATGAGGCCTACTTTATTGCGCTAAAGCGCTTCAAACGCGAGAATCCGCTGTTCCATATGGATTAATATGGCGAGCAGATCTGAATGCTCCAGACAAATAGCAAGCCCGTCCGGTGTTAAGCCGGACGGGCTGTAATACTTTTTTGGGGGTTACTGTTAGAACTTCGTAGCTACTGTGAATCTGTGGGTGTTGCCTAGTTCACCTTGGGATGTGTAGGCGTAATCTATTTTGAACTGGTTTAGGGCGAGGCCGAAGCCTGCGTTTAGGCCGTTCATGTTATCGCTGGGAATGTCGCTGTTGTTGGTTGTGTCACGCGTATAGCCTGCGCGGATGGAAAGTATTTTAAGCAGCAGCATCTCCGCACCGCCTGCCAGCGTGGTGCGGTCCTCAGGGATGTTGCGGCGGAAATCCGCCGCTATGGTCACATCTTTTATCATCGTGGCCACACCAAATGATGCCGTCGTCGGCAAGTCCGCGTTTTCCGTCCCCACCGTCCCGGCTTTGCCGACATTGACTATCGCCGCGCCAAGCCTGAACAAATTGAAGTTATATATCGCTCCGGCGTCGAAACCAAAACCTGTGCCGGAATCGTCAGCTATGCTGGTGCGTACGCCTTTCACCGCTCCGCCTAACGACAGTTTGCCAAAGCTTTTGGCAAAACCCGCCCGCAACGCCGCGTCGTACGCGGTGAAGCTGCCGGTCTGATTGCCAAGTGTATCGCGCCCGTCCAGCTCGCCGTAATGCACATAAGTGACGCCGTACACGAACCTGCCGCCAAACGCGTCGTGCGCCAGCATGATATTTTCCAGCTTGTTTTGCTGCGCCAGCTCGATATGCGTAAACGCGGCTTCAATACCGCTTGCGCCAGCGTCGCCCGCCGGGTTGACATCGGCGAACTGCACATCACCCTGCAACGCCGTCGCCGCGCCAGCCATCCCCTGCGCCCTTGCGCCGGGGATTATTTTTAGGAATGCCGCGCCGGTATCCGCGCCGTAAAATACCGTCGGGAACAGTGTGATTGCCGCCAGTGTTGCGATCATCAAATGTTTTGTGTTTTTCATAATATCCTCTATTTCACAATCGCAAACTTCTTGGTTGCTTTCACCTTGGCGTCGCCCTTATGCGCCACCACCACGGCGGTGTAGACGCCGGAACCAGCGCCGGACATGTCCCAGGTGTATTCGTAAGCGTACTGCGGC